>CAYWTU010000050.1:0-11883 GCA_964461275.1 uncultured Pirellulales bacterium
CGAAATGACCCAAGACATCAATCACCTGGGTAACGGCCGAACCATTCGCGGCGTGACCGAAGGGGAAAGCGTCCCTGAGGTGATGATCCCGGCGCTGATCGAGCTGTGGCGCGCCGGCCGGTTTCCGTTCGACCGGCTGATTCGCAAGTATCCTTGGGCGGACATCAATCAGGCCGCGGCCGACTTGCAGTCGGGCGCCGCGATTAAGCCGGTGCTGGTGATGCCGTAAGCGGCCTCGTTGCCGCGGCAGCCGGCTTTGAATTACGCTGTCGCGGTTGCCGGCTTGTGGCGCGAGGGCGGGGTTGGCAGCCGTCCCCCGAAGAGAACGCCGATGGCTTCAATCAGCATGAGAGCCGCCAATGTCACCAACACCGTCGAAATCCAGGGGACGGGATTCGCATTGAGTTGAAAGCCCTCCTCGGCCGTCCACCACTGGGCGGCAATGATCCGCAGCAAGGCCCAAGTGCTCATCGTGTACATCAGCACGGTCGGCACGCCGGTGACCAGCCATACCCACCATGCGCCGCGGGTGCGCCACAGCCACACCGTAATGCCCAGCAGCGTCAGCGCCGCCAGCAGTTGATTGCTGGCCCCAAACAGCGACCAGAACGTTTTCCAGACCGGAACCGCCTTGCCGTTGGCGTCGGTCATCGTCCGCGTGACGAAAAAAATCGGCACGCCGGCGGTGAGCAGCGTGCCAAACCAGCGTCCGCCGCGGCCTTGCCAGCCGGTAAGCTCTTGAATGATGTAGCGGCCCAGCCGCGTGCAGACGTCGAGCGTGTCGTAAACGAACGTGGTGAACGCCATCAAGGCGAACGCCACGCCCAACTCGCGGTTGAGCCCAATCGCCTGTAAAAAGCTGCCGATGCCATTGGCGTAGATGAAGTTCGGCTGCGGCGCCTTGGCCGCAGGCGTCTCTGCCCCCAAGATCATCACGCACGACAGCGAGATGATCGCCACCATCGCTTCCAGGAGCATCGAACCGTAGCCGATCACCCGGGCGTCGGTTTCGCGGCGAAGCTGCTTGGATGTTGTGCCCGAGGCGATCAGAGAATGAAATCCCGAACAGGCGCCGCAGGCGATGGTGATGAACAACATCGGGGCCAGCGTCTCCCCGCTGGCCGCCTGCCAGCCGCGAAAGGCCGGGTACTGAATTTCGGCGTTGCTGACGATGAGTCCCGCCGCCCCGCCGAGAAGCGCTACGTATAAGAAAAAGCCTCCCAAATGCCCGCGGGGTTGCAGCAAGATCCACAGCGGGGCCACCGACGCAATGACGCAGTAGAACAGCAGCGCCACATCCCATACTTTCTGGGCTTGGCCATCCGTGGTGTTCAATAGTTTCGCCAGATCGAGCGGAATGTACTGACCAATCCAAATCGCTACGCCCACCAGCGGCAGGAAAATGAGCGTGGCCGCGTTCAGCGACAGCTTGGTGTATCGCAGCAACAGTCCCATTACGATCGGCAGGACGAGGTACAGCAGCGACGAGGTGGCAATGCCGCCGCCGCTGACCGTCTGGCCATTTTCCAGCGACTGTTGGCCCACGAAAGAAGTGGCTGTGATGTCGGTAAACGCCACAATGATGTAAACCAGCGCCAGCCAGACAAACGCCAGAAACAGAATGTAGCTGCGATGCGTCATATGGTCGCGGACCACTTCGGCAATCGAGCGGGCCTTGTGGCGGATGCTGGCCACGAGCGAGGCCAGATCGTGGACCCCGCCGATGAGAATCGAGCCGACCAAAATCCAGATCAACGCCGGCGCCCAACCGAACATCACGCCGGCCAAGATCGGTCCCACGATCGGTCCGGCCGCGGCGATGGCCGAGAAGTGCTGCCCCAAGAGAAACTTGGGTTCGATGGGCATGTAGTCGACGTCGTCGCGAAGTTGCTCCGCCGGCGTCGGCGCGGTGGGGTCCAATTCGAACAGCCGGCCCAAGAGCCGGCCGTAGGTGAAATAGGCGACCGTCAGAATCGCCGCCGACGCCAGGATGATCGTGAGTAAACTCATGACCGTTAGGATAATGCAAAGACTCCTGGAGTCCAACAAACAGCCGTCTCGGTACGCTGAAATCAACGGAAGTTAGCGGGACATTGTCAGGTTGTTTGGCGAGCACTTGGGGCGGCAAATTGCCGCGCGAGGCGACGCCCCGGCCGTGGACGACCGGCGATGGCTTCGCCATAATGCCGACCGGTTGGATCGCCTGTGCGACCAGGCGAGCACGACGCCCGGTCATCGACCCTGTGATAAACGGAGGTAGTCATCTTGGCTGAAAAAGTGGTCATCATCGGCAGCGGACCGGCCGGATGGGCGGCGGCGATCTACACGGCTCGCGCTGCCCTTGAGCCGGTCGTCTTCGAAGGGGCGATTACCGAGGAAAACCGCCTGCAAGGGACATTGCCATTGGGGCAGCTAGCCCTGACCACCGAGGTCGAGAACTACCCCGGGTTTCCCGCCGGCGACATGGAGGCCTACCTGGACCATTCGATTGTCGCCGACCGTCGCGGTCTGATGGCGCCGCACCAGAAAGAAGGCGTCAGCGGGCCGGAACTGATGGAACTGATGCGACAGCAGGCGGCGAATTTCGGCACGCGAATTGTGACCGACGACGTGGTGGACATCGACTTTTCGCAACGGCCCTTCCGGATGAAGACGCTGCAAGGAGAAGCGGTCGAGGCGCATGCCGTGATCGTGGCCACCGGCGCCCGGGCCAACTATCTGGGCCTGCCCTCGGAAGACGCCTATAAGAATCGGGGGGTCAGCGCTTGCGCCGTGTGCGACGGGGCGTTGCCCCGGTTTCGCAACAAGCCGCTGATCGTCATCGGCGGTGGCGACTCAGCCGTCGAAGAGGCGACGTATCTGTCGAAGTTTGCCAGCCGCGTCCACTTGGTTCATCGCCGCGACGCCTTACGAGCGTCGAAGATTATGGCCCAGCGGGCACTGGACAACGACAAGATCACATTGGAATGGAACAGCGCGCTTGATGAGGTGCTGGGGGACGACAAGCTGGGCGTCACGGGCGTGCGTCTCAAGAGCACCACCGACAACGCTACGCGGGAACTGCCGGCGTCCGGCGTGTTTTTGGCGATTGGTCACACTCCGAACACCGCGTTCTTGAAAGGCAAGCTGGAATTGACCGAGAAAAAGTACATTCGATGGACCACGCCGTTTCGGACTTATACCAGCGTGGAAGGCGTGTTCGCGGCAGGCGACGTGGCGGACGACTACTACCGACAGGCAATTACCGCGGCCGGTTCGGGCTGCATGGCGGCCCTCGACGCCGAGCGCTGGCTGGCCGCGACGGGGGTACATTAACGGTAGCCTCGCCGCCTTCCCCTCAAATCTATTCCCCCAGCGTATTCTTGCGCCGCAGAATGTGGTGATAGTGCTGGGCGAAGCGGTGGGCTTCGTCGCGGACGTATTGCAAGAGCCTGAGAGCGTAGCTGTGCCGCGACAGCTTCAGCGGTTCTTCGAGATTGGGAAGGTAGATTTCCTCTTCGCGCTTGGCCAGCGACAGGACGACAGGCGGTTCGATCTGCAGCGCTCGGAATGCCGCCAGGCCAGCGTTGAGTTGCCCCTTGCCGCCGTCAATGAGCAGGATGTCGGGACGAGGCTGTCCCTCGGCCTCGAGGCGCTGAAATCGCCGCGCCACCACCTCGTGGATGCTGGAATAGTCGTCGATCTGGCCGACTGATTGAATCTTGTAGCGCTTGTAGCCAGGCTTGAACGGCAAACCGTCGATAAACTGCACCAAGCTGGCCACAGTCTGGCTGCCGGCCAGATGGGCGATATCAACCCCTTCGATGGTCCGCGGCGTTTCGCTTAGCTTGAGCACCTGTTTCAGCCCGGCGAGCCCTTTTTTGGGATCGATGAAAAAAACCTCGGGCTGGACGTGCGTCTCTAGTTCGCCGCGCTCGTCCAGCGTTTCGAGCATCCGGATTTCATCGCGCAGCCGGGCGGCCCGCTCGAAATGCAGCTTGGCTGCCGCTTCAGACATTTCTCGCCGCATCTCATCAAGGACGGCGTTCTTTTTGCCTTCCAGGAACATCTGCAAGTGCTTGATATCGCGGCGATAGTTGTCCTTGCTAATCCGCAGATTGCAGGGGGCGGTGCATTGTTGGATGCTGGCCAACAAGCACGGTCGAAACCAACGCCATTTAGGATCCTCTTCCTCAATGTCCAATTCGCAGGTGCGAAATTTGAAAATCTTTTGCAAAACGGCGATCGCCCCGCGGAGACTGCCGGCATTGGCGAACGGCCCGTACAGCCGGGTGCCGCGGGCCGACGGCTCGCGCGTAAACGCCACACGTGGAAAGTCCTCGCGAGTGGTGATCTCCAGGTACGGAAAACTCTTGTCGTCCTTGAGGTCGATGTTGAACTTCGGCTGTATGTCCTTGATCAGTCGGGCCTCGACCAACAGCGCGTCGACTTCGCTGGCCGCCTCGAGAAAGTCGATATCGGCGATCTCGCGGACCAGTTCGGCTGTGCGGCGGTCTTCGGCAGCCGCCTTGAGAAAGTAGCTGCCGGCCCGGCTACGCAGGCTTTTGGCTTTTCCGACGTAAATCACCCGGCCGGCCGCGTCTTTCATCAGATAGACGCCGGGAGAGTGGGGAAATTCACGAACCTTGGCCGCGGCCGCGCGAAACCCCGCCGAAGCGCCCGCCAACTCGGCCTCGCTGGGGAGGTTTTCGGAATGTGGTTCGTTCGCCATGTCCTGACTGGAGGCCACAGCGTCCTGTGGCCCCGTGTTCGAGTTCGCGGCGTCGCTCTCGATAGCTCGTTCAACGGGGCTGTAAGGGGCGGAGTGGTTCTACGTACGTCGCGGCATGATGTCGGGTGTCCATACCACTCAAAGGTCCAAGCAAGCTAAGAGTGGCGAACATCGGGAGCGTCGCCGGCTTTTATCATACGCTTCGGCGTCTGGCCACGTCGGATACTCCTCACAACCCCTCGGCAAACGCCCGCAAATCCGCCTCCACGGCCGCCAGCCGGGCCGCCAGATCGGACTTGGCGTCTTCCAGATTGGCCAGTTGTTCCGGGGGCTCGTAGGCGAACATGTAGAGCTTGACCTTGGGCTCGGTGCCGCTGGGCCGTACCGCAACGCAATTGCCTTCCAACGCCAAATCGAGAACGACCAGATCGCCTTTCGGTCCCAGGTTGGGCGTGGAGGTCCGCGTGCCGTCGGGCGAGATAATCGCCAGATTCTCAAAATCGCGGATCTGCCACACGTCGATCCCACCCAATTGCTGCGGCGGCCTGGCGCGAAACGCCTGCATGAGCTCCGCCATCCGCTGCATTCCAGCCGAGCCGGGCATAGTGAGCGAAACGGTCTGCTCCACGTGGCAGCCGTGCTGCCAAAACAAGTCGTCTAGTTTCTCGTGCAACGTTTTTCCGCTGGCCTTGCACTGCGCCGCCAACTCGGCCAAGAGCAGGGCGGCCACCGCCGCGTCCTTGTCGCGGGCATAGTCGCCTACCAGGTAACCGTGCGACTCTTCCAGGCCAAGCACAAATTTTTCCGGCCCCTGCTCGTCCATTAAACCGCCAATCCACTTAAAGCCGACGAGCAAATCGCCGAACGTCCGGACGCCGTAGGAATCGGCGATCCGGCGGATCAGTTCGGTGGTGACCAGCGTTTTGACCACGTAATGCCGCGGCGAAATCTGCCCCGCTTTCTTGCGGCACGACAACACGTACTCGGCCAGCAGGCCGCCGATTTGATTGCCGGTGAGCGTCCGCCACGGACCGGACTTGGCGAGCCGCGCCGCGCAGCCCAGCCGGTCGGCGTCCGGGTCGGTCGATAGCACCAAGTCCGCGCCAATTTCTTGGGCTCGGGCGATCATGGCGTCGAACGTGGCGGGGTTCTCGGGATTGCTGACGTGCCCCGGAACGTTGGGAAAATCGCCGTCGGGCGTGGCGTGCGGACCGAATAGCTCGACCTCCTCGAACCCCGCTCCCGCCAAGACGGGGAGCACGCTTGACGCTCCCACGCCGTGCATCGGCGAATAGACGATCTTCAGTTCGCGCGGACCGGGCCGGCTCTGCGAGAGAACCGCTTTCTGATAGGCGGCGTCGACAGCCTGTTGACAGAAGACCACCTTGCCTTCGGCCACCGCTTGGCGGAACGGAATCCGGCGAATGGCGTCCACGCTCATCACCCGTTCAATCACGCCCCGGTCGTGGGGCGGCAAGAGCTGCACACCCGTGTTCCAGTACGCCTTGACGGCGTTGTCGGTGGGCGGGTTGTGGCTGGCAGTGACCATGATGCCGCAGGCGCAGCGCTCGTGCCGTACTGCCACCGACAGTTCGGGAGTGCTGCGATAGCCGTCCAAGAAGCAGACGGTGAAGCCGGCGGCGGCCATGACCTCGGCACACAGTTCGGCGAATTCGCGCGAACGATGGCGGGTATCGTAGGCAATGGCGCACCGCAGGTCGCCGCTGCCGCCCAGGACCTCCGCCACATAGTCGGCCAATCCTTGGGCGCTTTCGCCAATCGTGCGATCGTTGATGGCGTTGGACCCAATGGGGTACATCCGCCCGCGGCGTCCACCGGTGCCAAAGGGAATCACGGTCCAGAAAACGTCGTCCAATTCCTTCCAACGCTCGCCGGCAATGTGCTCGAGCACCGTCGGCAGGTAATCGGCGTAACGGGGCTCGAGAAGCCAACGGGTCAGGTTCTCGACGGCGGAGGGGGTTAGTTGCTTGCGCTGGGCTGCCGCTTGCACGGCGTGCAACGCGGTCGGTCCGTCCAAGGAATTCGGCTGCATGGGACTGTTGGGAACGAGAAATTGCTGTCGAAAACGGGGAATCGGCTCGCCATTGTCGCGCACCGGTCTTCACAGGGGAAGGGCTATGCACTGGAGCCGAGCCATTCTGGTTTCTATACTCTCGACCTGGGAATTGCGGGGCCAGCGTCTTGCCGGGAGAATCTCCGTTGGGCGAACCGATTATCAGCGTCTCGGGTCTGCGCGGGGTCATTGGCGATAGCCTGACCCCTGACCTGGCCATTCGCTTTGCCTGTGCTTTTGCCGCCGAGGCGCCGCCGGGCGACGTTCTCATAACCCGCGACGGGCGGACCACTGGCGCCATGCTGGCGGCGGCGATTCGCTCGGGCCTGGAGGCGGTAGGCCGAAATTGCGTCGATGCCGGCGTGGCCGCCACGCCCACCACCGGCGTGTTGGTGCGCCACCTAAAATGCGCCGGCGGCGTGCAGATTTCCGCCAGCCATAATCCAGCGGAATACAACGGCATCAAGCTCTTCTCGGCCGAGGGTCGGGTCATACCGGCGGCTGCGGGGCAAAAGGTGGTCGACCGCTACCGCCGCGAAGGGCCGGCGTGGGCGAGTCACGATCGCATCGGCCGCACGCGGGCGGAAACAGACACCGTCGGCGCCCACTGGGACCACATTCGCCGCACGGTGAACGTGGAACGAATTCGCCAGCGGCAATTCACGGTCCTGTTGGACGCCAATCACGGCGCAGGCAGCATTCTTGGCCGCCGGCTGCTCGAGGAATTGGGTTGCCAGATCGAGATCGTGGGAGGCCAGCCCGACGGCCGATTCGAACATCCGCCCGAGCCGTTGGCCGAGAACCTCAAAAGCGTGTTGTCGTTGGTCACGCGGTTGCAGGCGGACGTCGGTTTTTGCCAGGATCCCGACGCCGACCGGTTGGCGGTGATCGACGAGCGGGGCAAGTACCTGGGCGAGGAACTGACGCTGGCGCTGTGCGTCGATCACGTGTTGCAAAGCACGCCGGGACCGCTGGTGACCAATTGTTCCACCAGCCGGATGAGCGAGGATTTGGCGGCGAAATACAGCGTGCCGTTCTTTCGCTCGGCCGTGGGCGAGGCCAACGTGGTCGACGTCATGCTCGCTCACGGCGCGGTTTTGGGAGGCGAGGGCAACGGCGGCGTGATCGATCCACGCATCGGCCTGGTCCGCGACAGTTTCGTCGGCATGGCGCTATTGCTCGACGCGATGGCCGCCCGCCAGATGACGGTCAGCCAATTGGCCGCCGAGTTGCCGCACTATGAAATTGTCAAGACGAAGGTCACGCTGGCGCCGACGAAGATCGCCGCGGCGTTTGATGCGCTGGCCCGGGCGTTTCCCGGCGCGGCCATCGATCGGATGGACGGCCTGCGGCTGGATTGGCCGGGCAAGTGGCTGCTGGTGCGGCCGAGCAACACCGAGCCGGTGGTGCGGGCGATTGCCGAGGCGCCCAGCGTGGCGGAGGCCAAAGCGCTGTGCGATGCAGCCGCCGCGGCGTTTGCGAAGGTGTAATACCCGTGAAAATCACCCACGTCATCTGCCAGATTCTCCGCATCCCGTCGGTCCAGGCCAAGACCGCCAGCAGCCAGGACGCCGTGTTGGTTCGCATTCGAACCGACACCGGCCTGGAGGGCGTGGGCGAAGCGGACGCCTCGCCCGAGGTAGTGAAAGCCATCATCGACGCGCCATTCAGCCATAACATCGCCAGCGGATTGCGTGAAATTGTGCTGGGCGAAAATCCACTCGAGCACGAGCGGCTGTGGCAGAAGATGTATCGCCGCACCATGTACTTCGGCCGCACCAGCGTCACCATCGCCGCGATGAGCGCCATCGACATGGCCTTGTGGGACATCAAGGGCAAGCATTATCGCGAGCCAATCCATCGCCTCTTGGGCGGTCAGCGACACGAGCGGATTCGCGCTTATGCCTCGATTCTCTTCGGAAAAGACGGCCGGCAGACGGCTGAAATCGGTCGCCGCTGGACGTCGGCGGGATACACGGCCGTCAAGTTCGGCTGGGAACCGCTAGGACAGGATGAGCGTCTGGACGAGGAACTAGTTTCTGGCGCCCGCGAAGGCGTGGGCCCAGAGGCGACTCTGCTCATCGACGCCGGCTGCGTTTGGGACGCCCGGACGGCACTGCAACGGGCGCACGCGTTCGCCAAGCATCGCATCGGCTGGATCGAAGAGCCGCTCCGCGAAGACGACATCGAGGGCTACGTCTGGCTCCGCGACCGCTCGCCCGTGCCGATTGCGTCCGGTGAAGGGGAATGCGGCCGCGAGGCGTTTCGCCCGCTGATCGATCGTCGCGCCCTGGACGTTTATCAGGTCGATCTCTCCCGGTGCGGATTTACCGACGCCAACTACATCAAGCAGCGGGTCGAGGAGATTGGGTCTCGACTTTGCAACCACTGCTACACCAGCCCGGTGACGGTGGCCGCCAGTTTGCATTGGCTCTGCACCTGTCGCGATGCGTTCCTTTTTGAAGACTGCGTGGACGACTCTCCGCTACGGCACGAACTGACGGTCGAGAAAGTGCAGGCCGCAGGCGGCTGGATCTCACCGCCCCAAGGGCCTGGCCTGGGCGTAGAAATCAACGAGGATTTCGTCCGTCGGCATTTGATTTCTGAATCGGGCGCGTAATGCGACTGAAAAGCCTGTTGAGAATCTGGGAAGAAAACGGCTCGGCGACGAACGACAGCCTGGATGCAACGCATCACTTATTCTCAACGTGGCCTCTGTGGCCATTGCTGCTCCAGAGGGCTCGAAGTCACCGTCCGTGCGGTTCCGGGCGGCGCCGAGTCAGGGTGGCCTTCTTACCGCGATGACGCTGAAATGGATACTGAGTTGCGGGTGCCGAGCTGCGGGGTTGTAATGGTGATTGCATCCATTCGAGCAACCGACCATGCCCAGCCCTCAGAAATGTTTTTGGAGCGCTATCCTGACGGCGGTTTTGCCGTGGAGCGCCACCGCGCAAGCATGCGCCGCCGAGGAATCTCCGCAGGCAACCCTCGCCTTTGCCCGCGAAATTCAGCCGCTCCTTACCGCTCGTTGCGGCGCGTGTCACAGTAAGCAGAAACGCAGCGGCAAGTTGAATTTGTCGACACCCGACGGTTTGGCACGCGGCGGAGAAAGCGGCCAAGCGCTGTCGTCCGAAAAGCCCAACGAAAGTCTGCTCTGGCAGCGCGTCGCGGCCGATGAGATGCCGCCCAAAACGCCCCTATCCGCCCCGGAGAAACAACTCCTGCACGACTGGATCGCCGCGGGCTTTCCCGGAATTCCAAGATCTGAAGACTTACCGGCTGGCGCGGACCATTGGGCATTTCGCCCAGTACACAGCCCGCCGGCGCCAGCCCTCGAACATTTCAGCCATTTCAGCGTCCGCAACGACGTCGACCGGTTCGTGCTCGACAAGCTGCGCCAGCACGGTCGTGAGTTGGCCCCGGCGGCGGATCGACAGACGCTGCTGCGGCGTGTGGCGTACGACGTCACCGGTCTGCCGCCGACGCCTGCCGAGATCGCCGCGTTCGATGCCGACACGGACGATGACGCGTACGCTCGAATGGTGGACCGCTATCTGGCCTCGCCGCGCTACGGTGAGCGGTGGGGAAAACATTGGCTCGACGCGGCGGGCTACGCCGATTCCAACGGCTATTTCAATGCCGACACCGACCGCCCGCTGGCCTTCAAGTATCGCGACTGGGTCATCCGGTCGCTGAATGACGATCTGCCGTTCGACCGATTCCTGCAACTGCAAATCGCCGGCGACGAACTAGTGGGATACGCGCCCAACGGGGACGTCACGCCAGAAATGGTCGACGCCCTCACCGCCACCCATTTTCTCCGCAATAGTCAGGACGGGACGGGGGAAAGCGACGGCAACGATCTGGAACAGACCATCGACCGTTACACGGTGCTGGAAGGAACTGTGCAGATCATGGGCTCCGCGCTGTTGGGCCTGACGTTGCAATGCTGCCGGTGTCACGATCACAAGTTCGAGCCGATTACCCAGCGCGACTACTACTCGTTGCAAGCCATCTTGCGCCCAGCCTACTCGCCCGATCAATGGCGCAAGCCGAACGAGCGCGTGGCTGAAGTTGGCCTTGTGGCCCAGCGGCAGGCGCACCGCCAACAGAACGAAACGCTGGACGCGCAGGTCAAAGCGGCGGAGCAGGCGCTGGCCGGCGTGGCCCGGCCATTTGAGCGGCGACTGATCGAAACGCGGCTAGCGGCGCTGGCTGACGCCGAGCGGCAGGCCATCCTGGCGGCATACGACGCACCGGCCGAATCGCGCAGCGACGGGCAGAATGATCTGCTCAAGCAGCACGAGGAAACGCTCAAGACGACGCATCAGCAGTTGGTCGAGGAATTTCCCGAGTTCGCCGCCATACACGATGACGCTCAGGCCCAGCTCAAGAGCCTCAACGCGGCGCGTCCGCAGCCGCTCGACAAGATTGCGCTGGTGACCGACTGGGCCGCGCAGCCGCCTCCGCATCACGTCCTGGCGCGGGGCGACTACGCCAGCCCCGGCGAGGAAGCGCCCCCTGCGCCGCCGGCTGAATTAACCGGTGCAGACAATCCGTTTGTCGTGCCGAACAACGTCGGCCCAACAACGGGCCGCCGGCTGGCGCTGGCCCGCTGGTTGACGTCGCCACGAAATGCGCTCCTGGCTCGCGTAACGGTCAATCGCGTCTGGCAGCAGCACTTTGGCCGCGGCCTGGTCGCCACGACCGACAACTTTGGCTACACCGGCGCCGACCCGACGCACCCCGAGTTGCTCGACTACCTCGCCGGTCAGTTCATGGCCCACGGCTGGAGCCAAAAATCGCTGCACCGCCTGATTCTCAACTCGGCCGTCTATCGTCAGTCCAGCAGGGCCGACGCCGAACTTGAAGCGGCCGACCCAGACAATGCCTGGCTCGCCCGATTCGCGCTGCGGCGGCTGGACGCCGAGGCGATCCGCGACAGCTTGCTGTTCGTAAGCGGCAGTTTGGATACGACAATGGGCGGACCGTATGTGCCCACCGTGCGCAACGGCGACGGGCACGTTCTAATCGCCGCTGACCATCCCGGCGCCAATCGCCGTGCGGTCTACCTGCAACAGCGGCGCACGCAGGTTGA
>CAYWTU010000051.1:0-9676 GCA_964461275.1 uncultured Pirellulales bacterium
GGGAGGAGGACGAATCCTTGATACGTAAAGAGCCGCTCCAGAACCTGCCGGGCCACAAGACCATCGAGGCGATTCTGGCCCGCGGGTACGGCCTGGCCAGCATCAATGCCGAGGAGGTGGCGCCGGACGACGCCAAGCGCTACGAGGCCAATGTGATCGGTCGCTTTCGGCCTAGGGGTCAATCGGCGCGGACGGCGAACGACTGGGGCGCCATCGGGGCCTGGGCGTGGTCCATGAGCCGGGCGCTCGATTACTTCGAAACCGATCCAGACGTCGACGTTCGCCGGGTCATTGCGATCGGCCACTCGCGAATGGGCAAGACGGCGCTGTGGGCGGCGGCGCAGGACGAACGCTTTGCGATGACGATTTCGAACAACTCAGGATGTGGCGGCGCCGCACTGAGCAAACGCGTATTCGGCGAGACCGTGGCGCACATCAATACGCGATTTCCGCACTGGTTCTGCGAGAGATTTCGCCAGTACAATGAGCGTGAAGCGGAGCTGCCCGTAGACCAGCATCAGTTGATCGCCCTGTCGGCGCCGCGGCCGGCGTACGTGGCCAGCGCCCTTGATGACGGTTGGGCCGACCCCCGCGGTGAATTCTTGGCGTCCGTGGCGGCCAGCCCGGTGTACGATCTACTGGGACGCTCCGGCGTGTCCGGCGACTGGCCAACGCCGCTGAATAAGACCGTCGGCGGGCACGTCGGCTATCATCTCCGCGTGGGTCGACACGCGCTGACCGACTTCGATTGGCTGCGTTATTTGGATTTCGCCGACCGGCATCTGCCTCCCGTCGCTGACCGATAGATTGCCGCCATGCGCGCGACCGGCTTCAAGGTGCGCCCTTCTCTGTTCGGCAAAGTTTGCTCGGGCGGCATGACCGGCCTGCCGAATGTAGCGGCCAAGGAAACCTCGACCTGCGCACGGGGCCGGCCGTCATTCCAGCGCCCGTCACGCGTGGCACGCGTCGCCGGTTGCCTACAATCGGCGCATCCCGGGCGTCGTCGGCGTGCGGTTGATTTCATCAGGCCGGCTCCCCCCGCGCGCCGACGTCAAGAAAGGATGCGCCGCCGCGCGGGCTCGGCCAACGCGTGCCTTGGTCGGACGGAATCGCGCGGCGAACCCAGGGAGGAACTATCTGATGCCCGCACTCTTGCCCCATCCGGCGCTGGCCCTTACCGTACGGGCCCCGGAGTTTCAGGAAGGGTTGGCCGTATTGGCCGCCAGTTACCGAATGCCCGTCTGCTGGGTCGTCGAGCAAGCCAGCCCACGCTGGGCGCACGATCTGGCCTCATTGCACGAAATCGGCTGGCAATTGCCGGCTGCCATGGATGGAGAGGCGTTGACGATCGCCAAGGCCCAAGCCGCCCAAATCAACCGCGCGCTGTGCGTGGCGGCGGTGTCGCGGCCCATGTCGCCGGCGCTGGGCGAGGGCTTGCTCAAAGCGGGCGTGTTGGCCGTTTGTTCCAGTCACGTTGGCCAGCAGCCGCGCCGAATTCGCTTTGGGCTATGGGAATTCCCGGCGGCGTTGGCGTTGTCGCTGGATGCCGGCCGCGTGTCGGCGTGGCGTCAGCGTCGAGCGCTGGTCCGATTGGTGCAGCGGCTGGCCCAACAGGGCGGCGTGCTCCGCGTCGTTGTAACGGCCGAGGGTCGGGCATCCGCCGCGCTGATCCGCCGCAGGTTCGAGCAGACGCTCAAGGTGTTATGCCGGGCGCGCGACTTGGGGCACATCCGAGTCGAGCCGATCTCGGACTTAGCTCGTCAGCTTTCGCATCGGCCGCGGCCGACGGCGGCTCAGTCGATTCTTCGCAGCCATGCGGCGTAGGTTCAGTGACCAGGCGCGGGCTCGGGACAATGCTGATGCAGCGCCGGCGGGATGCGGGCCAATCTGGTTGCCACTGGCTGGCCGACGAGATCGGTTGTGCGAGAGGTCGTTAAACTTGCTCGCGGTAGGTGGTGTAGCTGAGATAGCCCAGAATCAGAGCACAGACGACGAACCCGATGTCCATCACCAGGCTTGCCTTGCGCAAGGGAAACCCCAAGGCCAGGTCCAGCCCGAACAACAACACCAGCAGTCCTGAGACCGCCATGCCTGTGATGGTCAGGGCTTTGGGCATGCGGACGTCAACTCGGGACCAGTGGCGGAGGGACGACAACCAGTTCGGTACAAACAATTTAGTATAGTCCCGGCGCCGGCGATCCTCCACTGGCCCTTCGTCCAACCGATCAACTATTTCGCAGAATACCGGGCGAAATACGAGCTTCGTGCTGCGGCGCATCAGCCTTTTCCACCTCCTGGGTGGCCCAGGGAGGTAGCGGCTATAACGGTGTTGCGGCCAGTGCCGTCTTGTTTTGTTGCCCTTTGGTCCTGCCGAAGTGACGTGCCGTGGAACCCGAACAGCCACTAGCTGCGGACGCCTGGGAGCGATTTCGCCGCCTGATGCCTGTCGCTGGGCACTGGGCCTACTTTGACCATGCGGCCGTCTCGCCGCTCCCTGAACCGACGCGCCAAGCGTTGGTCGATTGGTCCAACGACAACGCCACTCACGGCGTGCAGGCCTGGCCACGCTGGAAGCCACGGCTCGCCTTGGTGCGCACGCTGGCGGCGCAGCTCATGGGCGCGGCGCCTGGCGAACTGGCCTTGATCGCCAACACGACCACCGGCATCAATCTAGTGGCCGAGGGGTTTCCCTGGCGGCCGGGGGACAATGTAGTGACGATCGGCGGCGACTTTCCCTCGAACCGTTTTCCCTGGGAGAACCTGTCTCGCCGCGGCGTGGAGGTCCGCACCGTGCCGACGTCGCTTGGCCGGCTGGACCCCAGCCAGGTGGCCCGCGCCTGCGACAACCGCACGCGGATTGTGGCGGTCAGTTGGGTGGCGTTCGACACCGGTTGGCGGAACGACCCGGCCGAGTTGGCCGACGTGGCTCATCGCGCCGGCGCACTGTTGTTCCTGGACGCGATTCAGGCGCTCGGGGTTTTTCCGCTGGACGTTCGCGCCGCGGGCGTCGACTTCCTGGCGGCCGATGGGCACAAGTGGCTGCTCGGTCCGGAAGGCGCCGGAGTGTTGTACGTGGCCGAGGAACATTTGAATCTGCTCGAACCGCTGGGGCTGGGTTGGAACAGCGCCCGAAGCGTTGGCGATTACAGCCGCGTTTCGTTCGACCTTAAACCCACGGCCGAACGCTATGAAGGGGGGTCATACAATGTGGTGGGGCTCGTCGGCCTGTCTGCCAGTTTGGAGTTGCTGGCGGGGTTTGGCCCGCAGGCCATCGGTCCACGGGTGCTGGAGATTTCGGACCTGGCCTGCCTCATGCTGCGTCGAGTGGGCGCGGAGGTCGTCAGTTGCCGCGACGACGAGCGACGCTCGGGAATCGTGGCATTCGATCTTCCCGGCCGCGACCCCTGGGCGGTCCGCCGCCGGGCGCTCGAAGCGGGCGTTTCCCTGAGCGTGCGCGTCGGTCGGCTTCGCATCAGTCCACATGCCTACAACAACGCCGACGATGTGCAGCGACTTTGCGATGTGCTGGCGGTATGATGTCCGGCGCCGGCGGCAATGAATTGCAATTCTCGCCGCGTCCGCGCATGATGAAGCGAAAGACCAAATGGGCCGCCAAACAACCTGACATCGGGTGGCAGGCCGCCATTGATTGTTGGGAATCAACTGGGTTGTTGGCGGGGCTCTAGAACACCGGCGGCGACGCCGCCCTGATGTGGATGATTGGGCATGGCCGAGCACGATTCCCGGATCGCGGTATATTCCGGGTCGTTCGATCCCATTACGTTGGGACACTTGGACGTCATCGACCGCGGCAGCCGGTTGGTCGACACGCTGATTGTCGGCATCGGCCGCAACGTGGCGAAGAACCCGCTGTTCACGCTTGAAGAGCGGATCGACTTGGTCCGCCGCACGACCGCTCGATTTGGCAACGTCGAAGTCCGCAGTTTTTCCGGCCTGGCGGTACGGTTCGTGCGCGAATGTGGAGCCCGGGTGATGATCCGCGGCGTCCGCCCTTTGACCGACATTCAGGCGGAGTTCACGATGATGGCCGCCAACCGGCAACTTGATCCCGGCATTGAGACGGTGTTTCTAATGGCCGACGAGCACTACACTCACGTTTCCAGTTCGCTGATCAAAGAAATTGCGCCGCTGGCCAACGACGAGGCGCTGGCGCGTTTCGTGCCCGCCGAGGTGGTCGAATTGTTGAGGAAAAAGATACCCCGGCCGACGACTTAGCTGAGTATGAAATAGAAACAGGCGCAAAGCGCCGGTGAACGGTGGTCGCCAAGCAAGCAGAGGCAAACGGGAACATGGTCCGATTCTGCATCGTCGCCGCGCTGGCGCTAAGGGCGCTTGTTGGATCGCCATGCGCCATTGCAGACGACGTGCAACTGGTGCCAACGGAGATCGTGTTGCGAGGGCCGGAGGCTCGGCGCCGACTGCTCTTGGAAGAATTGCACGACGGCAAATTCGTGGGCCAGGCTACGGAAGGCGTGGCCTGGGAGACGAGCGATCCGACGGTGGCCACCGTGGCCGAGGGGATCGTGACGCCTGTGGGCAACGGCTCGGCGACCATCGCCGCCCGCCGCGGCCAGTCCACCGCGACGGCGCGGGTCATGGTCGAGGCCATGGACCAACCCTTTGTGTGGAGCTTCCGCAACCATGTGCAAAGCGTGTTGGTAAAGGCGGGTTGCAACTCGGGGGCCTGCCACGGCGCCGCCGCCGGCAAGAACGGTTTCAGGCTTTCGCTGCGGGGCTACAACTCGGCTGGGGACTTTTTGAGCCTGACGCGCGAGGCACGCGGGCGACGGATCGTGCCGGGCGATCCGGGCCGCAGTTTGATTCTAACGAAGCCCACGGGCCTCCTGCCGCACCGCGGTGGCGTCCGATTCTCGGCCGATTCGCTGGAGTACCGCGTATTGGCCGAATGGATTGCCGCGGGAGCGCCGGCGCCGCAGGATGGCGATCCTCGCATCACGCGCGTCGAAGTCCTGCCGACCGAGGCTGTGTTGAAAGTCGGCGATCGACAGCCGCTACTGGCCCAGGCGTATTTTAGCGATGGCCGCGTGGAAGACGTTACGCGTTGGGCCAAGTTCACCGCCAACAACGCCACGGTCGCCCAGGTGGACGACGATGGGCTAGTGCAAGTGATGGGCGCCGGCGAGGGGAGCGTCACGGTCTGGTATCAGAGCAAGGTGGCCGTGGCAACCGTGACGGCGCCGTACCAGCAACCGTTCGACCCGGATCAAATTGCCGCCCTGCCGCGGCGCAACTTGATCGACCAACGGGTGCTGGAAAAACTGGCCTCGCTGCGAATTACGCCGGCGGCCCCAGCCAGCGACGCGGAGTTTCTGCGGCGGGCCAGTCTGGACACGGTCGGCACGCTCCCCACGGTCGACGAAACCCGAGCGTTTCTGGCCGACGCCTCCGCCGACAGACGCGATCGGTTGATCGAATCGCTGTTGGCCCGTCCGGAGTACGTCGACTACTGGACCTACAAGCTCAGCGACTTGTTGTTGGTCAATTCGGAAAAGCTGGCCCCACAAGCGATGTGGGCGTATCACCATTGGATTCGGCAGCACGTCGCCTCGAATACGCCATGGGATCAGATCGTCCGCGAATTGGTGACCGCCCGCGGCAGCACACTGGAGAACGGGGCGGCCAACTTTTTCATGCTCCATCAGGATCCGCTCGACCTAGCCGAGACGACCACCGTGGCGCTCTTGGGGTTCTCGATCAACTGCGCTCGCTGCCACAACCATCCCCTGGAGAAGTGGACCAACGATCAGTACTACGGCATGGCCAACTTATTTGCGCACGTCCGCAGCAAGAACTTGGGGAGCGACGCGGAGCGGGCGGTGTATGACGCCGATCAGGGGGACGTGATTCAGCCGCTAACGGGCAAGGCCCCAGCGCCGGCGGCGCTCGATGCCGCCGCCCTGGACGCCGCAAGCGCCGTCAGTCGCCGCGAACACCTTGCCCAATGGCTAACGGCGGCGGACAACGTGTATTTCCGCCGGGCGATCGTCAACCGCGTGTGGGCCAATTTCTTGGGCGTGGGATTGGTCGAGCCGGTGGACGACATGCGGCAGACCAATCCGGCCAGCAACGAGGCGTTGTTGGCCGACTTGGCTCAGTTTTTGGGCGACAATGGCCACGACTTGAAACAACTCATGCGGCTGATCTTGCAGTCGCACACCTACCAGCGCTCTAGCCTGCCGTCGCCGGAGAACGCCGACGACCGCCGGTTCTACTCTCGTTACTATCCGCGGCGATTGATGGCCGAGGTGCTGCTCGACGCCGTGTCGCAGGCGGCCGGGGCGCCAACGGCGTTTCCGGACTATCCCAGTGGCTGGCGGGCGCTGCAGTTGCCGGACGCCAACGTGCCGTCGTATTTCTTGAAGACCTTCGGCCGGCCCGACCGGAGCATCACCTGCGAATGCGAACGAACGGCCGAGCCGAGCATGGTGCAGGTGTTGCACCTGGCCAATGGCGAAGCGCTGAATCAGAAGCTCTCAGCGGCGGGCAACCGGATCGAACGGCTGCTCAAGGAAAACGCCAGCGACGCGGCCATCATCGAAGAGGCGTACCTGTGCTCGCTGTCGCGGTTGCCAACGGCGAACGAGTCGTCCCGGCTGAGCGAAATCCTGGCCCAGACGCCGCCGGGCGAGCGCCGCGCCGCGCTCGAGGATCTGTTTTGGGGGCTCTTGGGCAGCAAAGAGTTCCTGTTCAACCACTGACGCGGCGGCGCCGGCGGCTCAACCAACCCATGCAGCGCGTCCGGCAGGATTCGAACCTGCAACCCTCGGTTCCGAAGACCGATGCGCTATCCAATTGCGCCACGGACGCGGGTAATTTCTAGAATCCAACCAACAACCGGTCCGGTTCGCTGAAGTCACTGGGCGTTAGCCGACCGTTCTCCGGTTGTTTCGGGGACTCGTATAGTCTACGCGCCGCAGGGCCGTTTGTCAGGCCGTCCCGCCGAAATCACAGCGGCGCCGGCAAATCGCGCCGGCAAAAGATCACCGTTGCGGCAACGTAACTGGCCAGTCCCAATCCCAACAGCAGGCCGTCGTACCTTAGCGAACAGGCCCACGCGTCGGCCGGTTGACTAACCATAATCTGCGGCTCGTAAGCCCCCAGGAACGTGAAGTAGCGCAGCCATCCGAGCCAGGGCACCATTTTTCCCAGCACTTCGAGCAGCAGTGAGATCACGTAATATCCTCCCATGATGCCCACCGAGCGCCAGCGATAACGGTCGCACGATGAGACCAGCGTCGCCAGTCCGGCGAGGAAAAACGTCATCGCGAACACGTTGAACGCCGGCAAGACGAACAGGCCGGCCGAGACCGGCTTCTCCAGCGTTACGGTGGCCAGGCCGGCCGCGGTTCCGACAAACGACATTAGGCCCAACAGCGCCGCCCCGCCGACCGTGACAGCCGCCTGCGTGAGCAACATCTGAATTCGCCTCACGGGCTGCGCCAACAGCATTTCCATCGTGCCGCGGTCGATTTCGCCGCTGACCACGTCGGTCCCACGGGCGATGGCCCACACGGCGGTGGCCACCATCACCACGGGGTCCAAGTAGCCCAGCGCCAATCGCCCAGCCACCGTTGCCACGTCGCGCACCGGCATCCCCGTCAGGCCCCGAAAACTCTCAGGTAGGCTTTCCAAGAAATCGGACAGGGCGCCCAACTTTACCTGGCTGCTAACCCAGACGTACAACCAATGGAACGCCAACAAGAGCAGCGCGCAGCAGCACAACAGCAGCCGCGCTTCGATCCACGACTTGCGCCACAGCGCGCGGTTCATCCGACTTCTCCCGCGTGATAGCGCTCGTAAATGGCCTTGAGCCCAATCGGTTCGATCTGCACCTCGTCCAACCGCAACTGCGCCAACCAGCCCAGCAGACCCGACAACTCGCCGGGCGTGAGCACCGTCAGTCCCCCTTGGGCGTCGGTTTTGATCTCCACTTGACCGACCAGCTCCGGCGGCGGGTCGGCCAGCGGACCGAGCAGCCGAGCGCGGATGCGATGTTGCCGCAGCAGTTCGGCCATCACCTGCGTATGGGCCAACCGACCCTCGCGGAGGATCACCACCCGGTCGCAAACGTCCTCCACTTCCGACAACACATGCGACGAAAACAACACCGTGCGACCGGCCCGCTGTGCCTCGCGGACCAGCGCCAACACGTCTCCGCGGACCGTGGGGTCGAGGTTTGACGTCGGCTCGTCCAGAATCACCAGCTTCGTGTCCGGGGCGAGGGCCGCCACCAAGGCCAGTTTTTGTCGCATGCCGGTCGAGCAGACGTTGACCGGCCGACGCAGGTCGATCTTCAGGACGTCGGCCAAGCGCAGGCTCCGCTCGAAGTCGCCCCCGGGACGCACGTCGGCGAAGAACCGCAACACTTCGCGTCCGCGCATACTGCCAAACAGCCGCGCATCGCCGGGCATATAGCTCACCAGGCGATGCACCTCGACGCTTTGGCTGTAGCAATCCAGGCCATGTATTCGGGCCTCGCCCGAGGTGGGCTTGAGAAAACCCATCAAGAGCCGAATCAGCGTTGTCTTGCCGGAGCCGTTGGGTCCCAACAGGCCGAACACCTCGCCTTGGCGCACTTGCAGACGGCAATTGTCCAGCGCGGCAAAGTCGCCGTATCGCTTCGTGAGGCCGTGGGTTTCAATGACGGCGGCGGGGCTAGCGGGCGGCTCGTGACGGGCCGGCGCCGGGCGGCCCAATGGCGGCGCAGGGGCGGGCGTGCTCATGCGATGCTGCGCTTCATCAATTCGAGTCCGCGCCGGGCCACCTCCAGCGGATCCTGCGCCCAATACTCACGGTTAAACAGTTCCAGCGACAGCGTCTCGCGCCACCCCTTGGCCCGCAACTGGTCGGCCACGCGCTTGAGGTTCAAGATGCCCAAGCCGGGGTGAACGCGGTCGGCGTCGGTTTGCTTGGCTTGCTCCGGTTCGGCCGGAGCGTCGTTCCAGTGGAAGCAACTGATGTGCTCGCCGGGAATGTTCTCCAAGGTCTCCCACTTTGAACCGCCGCGGAACATGTGCCAGATGTCGGGCGTGATGGTTCCTTCGGCCCGGCCCACGCCGCCGCAAATAGCCCAGGCCTCTTCGATGGTGTTAATCCCCTCGACAAATCCTAGAAACTCGAGCGAGGCCGGCACGCCAAATTCCAAGCTCAGCTCGAGTATTTTTCCGTACCGGTCGACGGCCGCCTGGCGGGCGATCTTGCCTCCCGGCGGGCCGGCGACGATCCGTCGCACGCCCAGCCGATAAGCCGCTTCCAAGCGGCGCTGGGCCTGATCGCAGGCCGCCTGGAACTTGGTCTCGTCCTCAACGCACCAGTCGCGAAGCGAAATCATGCTCGGCCGCAACAGTTTTCGGTCATCGAGCGCTTTGGCCACGTCGGCCAGCTTGCCCCCCTGCTCGACGTGCTTTTCCACGTCGTTGATCCACAGTTCAATGGCGTCGTAGCCCGCCTCGCCAGCGATGCGGATCTTGTCCATCAGGCTGGCGGGCTGAATCGTGCTGGTATTGAGCCCAAACAAAAAGTCGGCCATGCGCTGCTCACGGTGAGGCGGGGAAAGCGGCGGCGCCATGCGGCGCGGCCGACGATCGATTTTCGGCAGTCGGCCCCCAGTTGGCAAGCGGCCACAGTTTGGGCC
>CAYWTU010000051.1:9686-11689 GCA_964461275.1 uncultured Pirellulales bacterium
GGCCGTCACGGCGGCCTGCGAGGCCCAATCGGCCGGCAATTGCCATTGCGAGAGCAGGGTTTTCAGATCGGTTTGCGGGGCGACTACCGCGTACACGCGAACGGCCTGAGGCGCACCGGCCGGCGGCGCGACGCGCTGCTTCACGCCGTACAAGTCCAGGTAATAGCTGATGGTGAAATTGTCCTCGTCCGGGATCATCAGCAGGTAGCCTTCCTCGGCCGGCGCCGCATTCCGCAACGCCTTGACCAGTTGGGCCGGATGAAAGTGAGCCTCGTAGTAATTGAAGTACCCGTCTTGGGCGAAGCGGTTGAGGCGAAACGCGCTCAGACGCCAGGGATAGGTATGCACGGCCGGCAGCAGCACCACGGCGATCACGGCGCCGGCCCAGGCGGCGTGAACCCCCGCAGGCCACGCCACACCGCGGCGCCGCTGGACCCAGTTCAGCATCGCCGAGATCGAATCTGATATCAGCGCCCCTAAGCCCGCGGCCAACGGCGGCAAGAGCGGGCACAGATTGCGGACGAAAGGAGAGATTCCCAGGGCGCCGGCCAGGAAGAACGTCCCCACCACAGTGCCCGCCGCTAACGCCAGTCCGCGTTGGTCTGCACGGCGGCGCAACTCAAGCACTGCCCCACCGATCGCCAAGAGCTTGATTGGCCAAGCGGCGTCGCGCAGGGCCACGCTAAAAAAATTGGCCGCCAGTTTTGCCGCCGCCGTCCACCGATCGCTGGGCGCCTGGCCGCCGACCGACAATACCTCTCGATAGATGGGTAGATACAGCGCGGCCGCCACGACAAACGCGGCCAGCCACGCCGTCGCCTCGGCGCTGGCCTGTCGCCAACGGCGCTGCCTGGCCGCGACGCCTACGACGGCGCACGCCCCGAGAGGCGCCAGCCACAGTAAATTCGTCGGCACCGTGTACAGCGCCGCGGCGCCCAGTAGCGCGATCACCCCCCCTCGCAGCGGCGTAGGATCTCGAACCGGCAGCGCAAGTGCCGACAACCACGCGGCCAGCGCCATCGACAGGCCATAGCCGCGCAATTGCATGGCGTGTCCCAGAAACATCTGGGTCATTCCCAGCAGTACCGTGCCGGCCACCGCCGCCGACATTCCGCGCCAGCGCCAGCCGAAGACGAACGTCCCGGCCAGTGTGGCCGTGGCCAGCGCCAAGTTCGGCAGGCGGAGCATGAACTCGGCTTTGCGCAGCGTGCCGATCAACGCCAGCCAGCCGTGCAGGCCCTGGCTGTATAAGATGTGGTTGTTCGGGGCCGAGTAGTCGCCTGCCGCGGCGTCCAACGGCACCGAGGCGAACATGGTGAGCGTATAGACTTCGTCGGTCCAGAGCTCGTTGTTGAGCTTGCCGGCGCACAGCGCCAGCGGCCACGCGGAGGCCAAAATGAACGCAGCCCATGCGGCCTGGCGCGGCGAAATGGATTGTGGTTTGTCCATCGGCCGCGGGTTCATCGGCGCTAATGATTGAACAGAAACGCCGGGCTATTGATCAGGGCCCAGGCCAGGTCTTGCGCGCCGGCCAGCCGATTTTCGCCCCCGCGAATGGCGTCGACGCCGGTCTTGGTTTCCGCCTCGCTGGGGGGCCGCGAGAGTATCGCCAGGAACAGTTCCTCGACCAACTTCGCGTCGTCCATCGACGCCGTGGACAGTCTCGTCATCCGATTGTTTTGCGCCGCCAAGGCGTCGGCAATCGTCGGGCCGTTGACCAGATTCAGCGCCTGCCCCAAAGCCACGCCGGTCGATCGTTCACATTCGCAGGCGCTTTCCCGCGGCGGACGGCCGAACAGGTCTAAAAACCCGCCCGCCACGCTCACGGCCGAGTCGGGCAGTTGGGTCGCTCGAAAGCCGGATGGCAACCCCGGCAGCTTGACTTCGGCCCCGCACACCTGCTGAATGGCGTCGAACATCGTCTCCGCCGACAGCCGACGGGCCTGGGCGTGCGCGAAGCTCAGTTCGTCGCCCGCGTTCCATTCGTTGGTCTCCAGCGATTG
>CAYWTU010000052.1:0-11606 GCA_964461275.1 uncultured Pirellulales bacterium
ACGACTCTTCATCATGTTGAATGCTCCCCGATACTCGCCGGACTGCTTCATAGTTGCACCAAGACCTCTCGCAAAAGTCGCCAGCTCTTGGCTACGCTCTCAATGTAAACTCGTTCGCCAGGGCTATGGTTGCCGCGAATGGTCGGACCGATGGAAATGGCGTCCATCCCGGGCGATTTGTCGATCACCACGCCGCACTCCAGCCCGGCGTGTATCGCTTCGACCACCGGCGAAGACCCGAACAGCCGCTCATAGGTCGAGCGCACGACGCCCAACAGCGGCGAACTGAAATTCGGCTTCCAACCTGGATACGTCCCTTCGACGTCCAGCGCGGCGCCGCAACTGCGCGCCGATGCGCTCACCAGCTCCGTCGCGTCGTCCATGCCGGCCAGCGACGAGCTGCGGCAATTGCAGGCAATTTCCACCTGCGCCTGCGCAGTGCCGATTAAGGCCAAGTTGTTGCTCGTTTCCACCAAGAGCTTGGGCGATTCCGGTGTAATGGCCAGTACGCCGGAAGGAATCGCCAGCACCAGGTCGACCAATTGCGATGAGTGTTGACCCCCAAAGGCGTCGCTTGCTGGCGCCTCGGCCTGCGACACGGTCAACCGCGCCGCTTCGTCCCGGCCGGCATATAGCGGGGCTATCCGGGACATCACCGCCGCCACGGCAGCCTCGACCGCCGCTCGGCGCTCCTGACGCACGGCGATCACCGCCGCTGAGTTTCGTGGAATGGCGTTGCGAGCCTCGCCGCCGTCCCAGCTCGATATCCGCACCGACGACTCGTCGTCCATCGCCGCCCGCAGCGCCCGCGCGACCAGCCGATGCGCGTTCGAGCGGCCGGCGTGAATCTCGATGCCGCTGTGCCCCCCCTTGCCGCCCTGACAGCGAACAACCAGCGTGGTCCAACCCGTCGGCACGCCAGCCCGCGGCCGCTCCCACCGGATTCGCAAGTCGCGGCCTCCGGCGCAGCCGACGCACAGTTGGTCGTCGTCTTCAGTGTCAATGTTGATCAATATCTTGGCCTCGCGCAAAAGGGCCGGCTCGACGCGCGTCGCTCCCGTAAGCCCCTGTTCTTCGTCAACGGTGAACAACAGCACCAGCGGCGGATGGGCAGCCGAGGCGTCCTCGGCTAGCGCGCACATCATGGCGCAGCCCACGCCGTTGTCGGCCCCCAGCGTCGTGTAAGGGGCGATCAATGCGTTGCCTGCGGCACTTTCCTGCCATTGGTGCGCGGCCTCGTCGTATTGGGCTCGGACCACTTTGATCTTGCCGGCCGCGGCGTCCCACTGGTTGGCGTGCTCGGGCGAGTTGGCCACCACGATGTCGACGTGCGATTGCAGGCAAACCGTGGGCGATGTTGAGCTCCCGCCGCGCCCCGGCACATAAACCGCCAGGTTGCCGGCCACGTCGCTCTTGTGCTCCAGCCCGCGACCGGCCGCCCATTGCGTCAGATGGGCCAGAATCTGCTCTTCATGTTTTGAGGGCCGCGGGGTGCGGACGAATTCGGCAAAGTGCCGCCAGACGGCGGCCGGTTCAAGCCCGGCAAAGGGGTCGGAGGACATGGGTGTCTCGGTGATAGGTTTACGAGAGTTCACGGCACTGCGCTGCAGCGCCGGCGGCATTATCGTCGGCTTGCAACGAGTTGGCAAAGCGGTTGTCGGCGGGGGTGCGCCACATTCGCGGGCACTCCGCCTTTTTTCAGCCGCGCCTGATTATACCGGCGGACGGGACAGATATTTTTACTGGGTTTATGCCGGATGTGCAGCTGATTCGGCGTTTGACGCGCAGCCATCGGGCACTTGCGTTTGGCTGGCCGTGCAGTTTCGCGCGCGGCAGGCAGGTTGGATGCGTATTTCCGCAATGCGGTCGTACTGCGAGATTTTATGACGTAGTTTCTTCTGTGGCCTTGAGCTTTCCCGCGTGGGAAAGTCGGTTACGCTCGGAACAAATCCAGCGCAAACAAATTACACGTTTGACGCGATATTTCAGACGCTCGATGTGGGAGCAACCTGGATGTTTAAGAATTGGACCATTCGTACGAAGATTGTTGTCGCGGCAGTGGGAATGCTGATTGCCGTGGCGGGACTTCTGTTTAGCGTCAATGTGGTGCAGCAGAAGGGCGACGCCCAGCGCGATGCCGTGGACCGCGCTCGCAGCATCGCTTTCAATGCCGAGGCGGTTCGGACCGAGATGGACAAGAAGTGGCAACTGGGCCAGTTTACGTCCGAGCAACTCGCACAGTGGGCTCATCAAGGGCAGATCGAGAAGGTTTTGGCGTCGGTTCCGGTCGTGACTGCGTGGAACGCCGCGATGGCAACTGCGAAGGAAGGCGGTTATGAATTTAAGGTTCCCAGTTTCCATCCGCGCAATCCGGCGAACTCGCCGGACGAACTGGAAACCCGCGCTCTGCAGGAACTCGAGTCGGGCAAAGTGGCCGAGTTCTACGAAATCGACAAGCAACGCAACGCCGTACGGTTCTTTCGTCCGATCAAGCTAGGCAGTCAATGCTTGCTGTGCCACGGCGATCCGAAGAACTCGGTGGCGCTGTGGGGCAACGACCAGGGGATGGATCCGACGGGCCATAAGATGGAGAATTGGCCGGAAGGCGCTGTTCACGGGGCGTTTGAAATCATCCAATCGCTGGACGCCTCGGACGCTCGCGTCAAGGCAGGCGTCACCCAAGGCGCCGTCATGGTTCTGGCGAGCGTCGTCCTTGGGGCCGGCTTCTTTTGGTGGTTGATCCAACGGAGCCTAAGCCGACCGATCGACGCCACGGTGGCGGTTTTCGAGCGATTGGCCGCCGGCGACCTGACGCTGAGCATCAAGGCCGAAACGAATGACGAAGTCGGCAAGCTGCAAGCAGCGGCAGCCGCACTGGTCGATCGGTTGCGCAGCGCCATCGGCAATGTTCGTCAGACGGCAACGCAACTGAGCACGGCTTCGAGCGGCTTGAGCGAGACAGCCAACCAACTGGCGGCCGGCGCGACCGACGCCACCCAGCAGTCGTCCACTGTGGCCGCTGCGGCCGAACAAATGTCGGTCAACGTGAAACAGATGGCGGTCTCTTCCGAGCAAATGACCAGCAACGTGCAGACGGTGGCCGCGTCGGTCGAGGAAATGACCGCAGCCATCAGCGAAGTCGCCCGCGGCGCCGAGCAGGCCGCCAATCTGGCCAGCAGCGCCACGTCGCTGACCACTTCTAGCGGCGAACAAGTCGGCAAGCTGGGGCAGGCGGCCGAGGAGATCGGCCGGGTGATCGAGGTCATTCAAGGGATCGCCGATCAGACGCACCTATTGGCCCTGAACGCGACAATCGAATCGGCGCGGGCCGGCGAGGCGGGCAAGGGCTTTGCCATCGTCGCCACGGAGGTTAAGGAATTGGCTCGGCAGACCGCCTCGGCTACCGAGGGCATCCGCAATCAGGTCTTGGCAATTCAGGAGACCACTCGCAGCACGATCGACGCCATCGGCCAAATTTCCCAGGTGGTGCAACAAGTGGACGGCGCCAGCCGAACGATCGCCTCGGCCGTGGAAGAGCAGAGCATTACAACCAAGGAAATCGCCCGCAATGTGGCGCAAGTGGCCCAGGGGGCGCACTTGGTTTCGACCAGCCTGACCGAGACGGCCAAAGCGACCCAAGAGGTCACGCAGAGCATCGTGCGGGTTGACCGATCGGCCCGTCAGACGGCCGAGAACGCCGACCGCACGCAGTCGGCCGGACACGAACTGGCCCAACTGGCTGGCGTGCTTCAGGAGTCGGTCGCTGTGTTCCGTACCTAGGAGACGGCCAAACAACTTGAAAAAAGCCCTCTAACTCCCGTTGATTCCAGCGAATCGAGCAGGTTGCTTGTTGGGCTCTAGGATGTAAAGAAATCGTGTCGTCCGTTTGTGTGGCAACGGCGGACTGACCAAGCGGCGGCGGGGACTTGCGCAACATGGGTCCCCGCCGCCGCCATTTTTGTTGCGCACCGAGAAGGAAGCTCGGGACCGCGAGAAGATGGACTCAGTCTACCCAGTTTCTCCAGGCGAAAAAGGTCTCAAGACTCCTACCACCCTTACCGATATTAACGCTGACGAAGCGCTTGCTTAGGTGCAGGCGCACGCCCACAGGTTGTCGTCGCCCTGCGTTGGCTCGGCGATACGCCTGGCCCGCATGAAGCCTTGGGGCGCCCGCATGACCGCGTACCATTCTCCACTGCGCAACTCCGTTAAGAACGCGCCCCACGAAGACGCTGCCCAGCCGCGCGTGGAAGGTCTGCGGGTGTTGCTCCGGGTGCCCGACGTCACCCTCGCGCAGTCGAGCCACGTCGACGAATCGGATCATGCCGTGCCGCCTACTAGCGGCGCTGTCAGTTCCAATCCCGCTGCTGCTCTGGCGGCGTTGGCCAGCAGTTTGCGAACCACAACGGAACAATTGCAGGCCGATGCGGTCCAGGTCTCGGCCGGTCCCAAGACCGCGATGACGGACGCCTTGCGCGATGCATCTTTGGCCACTCGCACCGCGCCGGCTGCGCCGCCAGGCCCGTCAGAACCGACTGCCGTAGTGCGATGGACCGCCTTCCAGTTATGGCTGCGCACCACGACCGGCCGCTGGTTTGAGCCGCAATCGCTAATCTCCATCGCGGTCGTCCTCTGTATCTGCTCCATTGCGGCCATGCTCATTGGCCGCCAAAACCGCGGACAAGCAACCCGGTCAGGGCCGCCGGACAACACGGCTAACGTACCGGCCGAGATGGCTCCGCCGCCGGTGGCGATGGGCGAGCCGAGCGCCGGTTTGCCCACCCCGCCCGACGATTTAATGCAGGTGCCGGCCGATATGCCAGCCGCGCTTCCCTCAGCCGTGACCACCGCGCCGCCAGGCAATGAATCGCCACCGGTGGCGGCCGTTGGACCGGCCTGGGAACTGGCAGGGGCAACTGCCCCGACTGCCGGCGAGGCGCCCGTTGGGCGCCCTTGGTCTTCACAGGCGGCAGTGGCCAACTCGCCGGCTAGCGTGCCCGACTATCAGCCGCAAGCCAGCGTGCAAGCTCCATCGGGTTGGGTAAACGTTTGGCCCGACCAGGATCATGTCGAGCGGTTGCCGCCGCTGTCTGCCGCGCCAAACTCGCCCGGTTCGACCACGCCTCTGCCCACCCGCAACGGCCCCGACGGTGTGTTGCGCAACCGCTTTGCCGAGCCGCGAAACGACGCCCGAGCCGCAACGCCACCGCCGCCCCGCAGAACCACCGAGTTTACCGCCCAGCGGCGGGACGCCTTCGCCAACGAGCCGGCCTCTGTCGGACGGCCCGGCGATCTGCCGACGGTCGAAATGACGGCCCAACCGCCTGCCGCGCGGATCACGCGAATCACCCCGCTGACGGAAGCCGAACCGGGAGCTGCGCCGTGAGCAAACTCGATCAGGCATTCATTCGTGCTTACTCCAAGGAAGCGCCGGCGACGCGCCCCGTCGCAAACCCTGCGCCCGCCTCTGGGGCAGCGACCCCAGCGCCGCCAGTGCCGACCCATCGCGTCGACCTAGGCGCCGCCAAATTGCACGGCCCGCATGCGCGTTCGCGCGCCGCACCGCAGCCGCTGACGCCGCCGGTCCGACCGCTCGATCCTCACCAAGTGTTTCACCTGTTGGACACGCCCAGCCGTGAGACGCTCACTGGTCCACACCTGCGAATTGTGACGGTGGACGACGCGGTCGACGGCCACGACGAGGAGCCCAAGTCCGGCGAAGAGCCCGTGACACTGGCCATCGAGTTAACCACGGACACTGCCGCTGGACCAGCCTCGCCGCCGGCCCGCACCGCCAAGCTCCAACCAGCCTGGCAGGTCGAGCACTTTCCCTGGCCGGCCGCTTGCGACACCATTGCCCGCGACATCGCGCAGCCGCTCGATGGCCTGTGCGCCGAACTAAGTCGCTACAGCCGGCTGGGCCAGAAAGTCGTCTGCATCAGCGGCTGCCACGCCGGTGAAGGACGCACCAGCGTCGTGTTGCTGCTGGCCAGGAAGTTGGCGGCCACGGGGCAGCGGGTGGCAATCATCGACGGACACTTTGCAGCGCCCGCGCTTGCACAGCAATTGGGATTGGCCCCAACCGCCGGCTGGCCCGAGCTTCTGCAACAGAGTCTGCCCGTCGAGGAGGCGCTGGTCGAATCAGCTCGCGACGGCGTGGCGCTGTTGCCGCTGGAGCAACCGCTCGAACACGATCATGTTGCCCGTCATCCGCGAGTCTGGGCCGTCGTGCGGCAACTGCGTGCAGCCTACGACCTGGTGCTGATCGACACCGCCCCGTTGGGCGCTCAGGCCGAGGCCAGCGTCACCGCGGCCCCAACCGCCCTGTTCCACCCTGACGCCGCCATCCTGGTGCGCGACGTTCGAGCCACCAGCGGCCCCCAACTTCAAGCCGCCGTCCGGGCGCTGCGGGCCGCGGGCGTCAGCACCTGGGGCATCATTGAGAACTTCGTTCGCGACTAACCGTTCTGCCAAGGATGAACCGACCGCATGTACGAAACGTATTGGCAATTGTCGCGCAAGCCGTTTGACCAGGCGTTTCACGCCCCGGCCTACTATCCGACCGAGGCGCACCAAGGAGCGCTGTTGAAGCTACGCTACGCCGTCGAAAGCCGGTCGAGCGCCGCACTCTTGGCGGGACGCTCAGGCGTTGGCAAGACACTCCTGGTGCACCTGTTGCGGCGTCAATTGGCGCCGCCGCTGGGGCCGATGGTGCACATGGTGTTTCCCAAACTTGCGCCCGCCGAGTTCCTTGCCGCCCTGGCCGACGAGCTGGGCGCCCCAGCCGCGCCCGGCGAAACGGGACGCGAACATGGGCTGCGGCGGATTCGGAACTGCGTGCTCGAGCGGGCCGCCAAGGGCCAGCACACGGTCATCGTCGTCGACGAGGCCCACCTGTTGGATCTGCCCGACGCGCTCGAGACGTTGCGGCTGCTGCTGAACCTGGAGTTCGACGGCCGCCCCGCGGTGACGATGCTGCTGGTCGGTCAGCCGGCCCTGCTGCCCGCCTTGGATCGAATGAGCGACTTCGACGAGCGGCTGAACGTCAAGTGCCTGTTGCGGCCGCTGACGCTCGAAGAAACGGTCAGCTATGTGGCGCACCAACTCCAGGCGGCAGGTCGCACGACGCCCATCTTCGACGGCGCGGCGCTCGAAGCGATCTACCTGCTGTCCGACGGCGTGCCGCGACGGATCAACCGTCTCGGCGACCTGGCGCTGCTCATCGGTTTTGCGGAAAACCGTGCGACGATCAACGCGGAACAGATCGACGCCGTCGCCCAGGAACTCGTGGCCGTCGGGCCGGAGTAGCGGGCGCTCGTTCCGGCTAATTGGCCTCGGCTAGCTTTGTCGGCCGCGGTCCAATCGCTATGAGCCGCTTCTCGCCGCGAAAAAACAGGTTTCCCTGGCTCACGGCCGGCGAACTATAGCAGTCTTCGCCCAGGGCGCACTCGGCCACAACATCGAGCGTGGGGCCCGGCCGAACGATCTTCGTCGTCCCCTTGTCGTCGGTGAAATAGACCAACCCCTCGGCCGCGATCAATGAGCCGCTGTAGTGCGTCCCCAGTCGTTCCATCCACATCCGCTCGCCCGTCTCACATTTCAAGCAACTCGCCACTCCGCCGTCGGTCACCACCAGGAAATAGTCGCCGCACGCCACCGGCGAGGGAACGTAGCCCGCCCCTTTGGTGTGCCGCCAGGCAATGTGCGCATCGGCGACGTGTCCCTGGCCATCGGGGCGAATCGCCAGCATGTGGTACTCCGGAAAGCCGGCGGTGAGAAACAATAGACCGCGGTGATAAATCATTGACGCCACAAACTGTTCAGTCGGCCCGTCCATATGCCAGTGTCGCTGGCCCGTCCGCGGATCGTAGCTGCTGACGCATTTGCTGCCCGAGAGAACCATCTGGGTCCGCCCGTCGATCTCGCGGATCAGCGGCGTGACGTAGCTGCGGGTCTTATTCTCGCGCGGCGTTTTCCAGACCGTGTGACCATCGGCCCGATCGAGCGCCACCAAATAGGACTCGCCGTCGTGGTCGCCATTGACGATCACCAGATTCTCAAACAGCACCGGGCAACTGCAGTAGCCGTGCTTGCTGCTGAATGGACCGGGCCGGACGAGCCAGGCCAACTCGCCCGCCAAGTCGTAGGCCGCTACGGTCATCGCTCGGCCGTCGAGAAACGTAACGTACACGTGCCGGCCGTCGCAGGCGGGCGTGCCGCTGGCGTAGCTGTTCAAGGCATGTTTGTCCTCCAGCGGAGCGCGAAGCACTTCGCGCGCCCACAGGATCCGTCCGGTGGCGCGGTCCAGGCACACCAGCGAGCGGGCGGTCGATGGCTCATCGGCCGCCACTGTGAACACGCGGTCGCCCTGGACGATGGCCGAAGCGTGACCCCAACCCGGAAGCTCCGTCGTCCAAGCGACATTCTCCGATTCGTTCCAGCGTTGCGGAACCCCGGTTTCCAAGCTGGTTCCGTCACCCCGTGGGCCACGCCAGCCGGGCCAGTCCTCGGCCCGCACCGTCGTCCCCGCCCACACGGTCAACCAACACAGGCAAATTGCACTTCCACGCCACAGATGCTGGGACATACGTTTCTCTCACGGGGATGGCAGCTCGCAATGACGTTGGCGAAGCGGGCGAACTTCGTCGCGTTCCGTTCTCGCTCCAGCCAACGCAAGTCGCCCTGCCTCGCCTCGAGGCAGGTACAACTGGCGTTGTAAACTCGGTCCCAATCAACATAACAGCAGGCGAATGCAATTGGTATCGAGTCGTGCTCGGGCCGTCCCCCGCGAGTACAATCGGCGAAGCGATGTCCCGGCGCGCCCTGCCGACGGTTGGCCAGGCGCGCCCGCACCGATGCAAACTCCAAGGATCGGCGCCATTCGTCTTGGTGAGGGAGAGGACGGCACATGAAGATTGCTATATTCGACACGCACCGGTTCGAGCGCGATACGTTCGAGGCGGCGAATGCCCACTTCGGATTCCAACTGACCTTTTTCGAACCTCGGCTCACATGTGATACGGCTCCGCTGGCGGCCCATTTCGAGGGCGTGTGCTCCTTCGTCAACGATCGGCTGCACGCGGAAACATTAAGTGCTCTGCATCGCCAAGGGGTGCGTCTCGTGGCTCTACGGTCGGCGGGATACAACCATGTGGACCTAAAAGCGGCAAACCGTTTGGGGCTGCCGGTGGTCCGCGTCCCCGCGTATTCGCCCTATGCCGTGGCGGAGCATGCGGCAGGCCTGGTGCTGGCCCTCAATAGGCGCATCCACCGCGCCTTCAATCGCGTCCGAGAAGCGAATTTTTCGCTGGAAGGACTCGTCGGCTTCGATCTGCACGGGAAGACCGTGGGCATCATCGGAACGGGCAAGATCGGCTTGGTAATGGCTCAAATCATGCATGGGTTTGGATGCCATCTGATCGCCTACGACGTGAAGCCCGACGAGCGTGCGAAAGCGCAGCATGGCATTCGATATGTCGACTTGCCGGAGCTCTATGCCCAGTCCGACATTATTTCATTGCACATACCATTGACCCCTCAGACACATCATCTAATCGACTCGGCCGCTCTCGCGCAAATGAAGAGGGGAGTTATGCTCATCAATACGGGCCGCGGCGCGCTGCTCGATAGCCTGGCGCTCATTGCTGCCTTGAAGAGCGGTCACATTGGCGCCGCAGGTCTGGACGTCTACGAAGAGGAGGAAGGCGTCTTCTTCCAAGATCTGTCGGACCAGGTGCTTCAGGACGACGTGCTCGCTCGATTATTAACTTTTCCGAATGTCCTCGTCACGTCGCACCAGGGGTTCCTGACTCGCGAGGCATTAACGAGCATCGCGGAGACAACCTTGGAAAACGTCCGCGCCTTTGAGCGCGGCGAGCCGCTCGTTAACCAGGTGCAGGCGGCCGTTCCCTAGGATTCGGCTGGCGAAGCGCGGTCGTCCTGAAAGGTTGCACACTCGATGCCTATCGGCCGTAATGCCGCTCCATCTTGCTGCTGACCGGCTCGAGCAGTCCGGCGCCTGGCGGCTCCCTCGGAGGCTTTCGATCGGACGGCGGCGCCGCCTCCCACCCAACCGCCATGACTTTTGGCGCGTCGACTCGCGCCTGATCGTTGGGGGCCAGCGTTTCGTCGTCTGGCTCGGCGGAGTATGGCCGCAGCGGCGGGAACCGCCACGGGCTATGGTAATCGGTCGTCAACTGCAGACTGTAGATACCCGGCCAATGATACGTGTACAACGGCGGCACAGGAAACTTGTAACTGCCGTGGCAATCACAGTTGAACCAGCGATGGGCGAGCTTTGTGCCGTGCCAGCAGCGGCCGCGTTGACAATCGGCCCTTGCACAGCCGTCGGTGCACGGTGGGTCGCCAGCTTTGGACGTCTGCGATGGAATGCCCGCCCCGGCGTGCTGTGCCGGCAGTCGCGAAACCGGACGCCCATCTTGGACAACGCCCCCCTCGACCGGCACGCCAAACACCTCTTCGGCGGCGGGTCGCACGTGCGGCCGGTGCGGCGATTCGTCCGCGCGGGCAGCAGGAATCGCCATGCCCGCCACGCCAACCAAAACCGCCAACCGGCCGCAAAGTCCGCCTAGCTTGCGCGCTTGAGGTCGTCGGCAGAGGACGCTCATTTCCCGCCTTCAATAGAATTGCGGCGGCGGTCGAATCGAACGCCACGTCAGTCTCATCGGCGCAGCCGGGAAAGAACTCAAAGCCATGTCTTCCCGACTGTTGCGGCTTGCCCGAATTGCCAGCGGCAACCGGCCCGGCTATCGTTCGCTCATGCTGGGCAATCAAGCGCAGGGGCCTGCCGACCAAGACAGGATTCGAGAAACGCAACGACGCAGTGGCGCGAAGCGTGCAAACAAGGAACAACGCGTGCAGTGAGGTAATGGGATGAAACGCTGCCCCGCCGTGCGATAACGTGTTGTTGTCCACCAACCACGTTTCATCACCGAGGAGGCAGCGTTTCTTCCCATTACACGCCTGGAACTCGAGCACGGGAGATCGATATGCGCGGACGCGCGATGACAGCAATGATCGGCTGCTGCCTGATCTGGGCCGCGGCGGTCGCGGCCGAGGCGCCCGACGCGGCGCTGGTGGGCCATTGGCCGTTGGCATCCGACGCCCGCGACGCCAGCGGCCACGGACTCAATAGCGTCGCCGAGCACGTTCGCTTCGATGCTCGACCTGCCGGGAAGAATTCGATTGTTCGCGGAGCCGCCACATTTGACGGCCGGGCCAGCCAGATTCGCATCGACACCGGCCGCTTGCGCTTAGCAGCCGAGGATTTCACAGTCTCGGCCTGGGTTCGCCTGGACGAATCATGGGATGACGTCACCGGCGATGTGGTGAGTTGGTACGACCTGGAAACGCGGCGCGGTTTTCAGATGAGCGTGGTCACCAACGCCGCCGCCACGAGCAGTCAAGCCAATTGCCGTCAGGTTCAGTTCGGCCTGAACGCCGATCTGCCCGACGGCAGGTTCGAAGATTGTGGCCGGCCGGGAAACGCCGTCTTAGTCTTCGGATTGTGCGTCTACGAGGGCCAGCTCTACGCCTGCACGTGTGAAACCGGCGCGGACCAGACGGGCCACGTCTATCGCTACCAT
>CAYWTU010000053.1:0-11441 GCA_964461275.1 uncultured Pirellulales bacterium
CGATTTCGCCCCTCGTTTTTTCCGTTCACCGCACCGAGTGTGGAAGTGGACATGCAGTGGCACGACCGCTGGATCGAGATGGGGGGGGCGGGCATGGTCGATCCGAACGTTTTGCGCGCCGTCGGATACGACCCGGACGAGGTAACCGGCTTCGCCTTCGGCTTGGGCATCGAGCGGATCTGCATGCGCCGCCACGGCGTGACCGACATTCGCGAGTTTTACAAGAACGACGTCCGCTTCCTCAGGCAGTTCTGACGGCGCCATGATCGTCTCCTGGCAGTGGTTGAAACAGTATGTCGCCGTGACGGCGTCGGCCGACGAGGTTGCGCGCCGCCTGATGTTGGCTGGACTGAACCACGAGAGCACCAAGGCGGTCGGCGACGACTTGGCCATCGAACTTGAGGTCACAAGCAATCGGCCCGATTGCCTGGGCCATGTGGGCGTTGCCCGCGAAGTGGCGATTCTGCTCGGACACGAGCTGAACGTTCCCGACCCGCTACCCCAAGAAGGCGGCTCGCCGGTGGCGTCGCTAACCAAGGTGAGCATCGAATGCCCCGACTTGTGTCCACGGTACACGGCTCGGCTGATCCGCGGCGCCACGATCGGCCCAAGCCCCGCCTGGCTGCAGAAGCGCCTGGCCACGATTGGCATCGCCGCGATCAACAACGTCGTCGACATCACCAACTACGTACTTATGGAGTGCGGCCAGCCGTTGCACGCGTTTGATTTTGACAAGTTGGCCGGTCCGGAAATCATCGTCCGCCGGCCCCGTAGCGGAGAGAAGCTCACGGCGATCGACCATCGAGATTACGATTTAGGGACCGATGCTTGTGTCATTGCGGACGCGCGGCAGGCGGTGGGCATCGGCGGCATCATGGGGGGCGCAGGGACGGAGGTGTCCTCGGCCACGCGCAACGTGCTCATCGAAGCGGCGGCCTTCGCTCCGGCCAGTATTCGCGCCACAGCCAGGCGGCTGAATCTGCACAGCGATTCGTCGTACCGTTTCGAACGGGCTCTGGACCCGGCGGGCGTGGATTGGGCCAGCCGCCGCTGCTGCGAGTTGATTCTCGAACTGGCGGGCGGAGAGCTGGCGGCAGGCGCCATCGACGTCGGCATTCAGCCTCCGCAACGCGAGGGAATCGTCCTACGGCTGAATCAGTTGCCGCGGGTTTTGGGGATCGACGTGCCGATCGAGCGCGTCCGCGAGATTCTTGTCGCCCTGGGCTGCCGGGAAACGCGAGCGGATGCCGCGCAAGTTCAGGTTGCGCCGCCCACCTGGCGTCACGACCTGGAGCGCGAGATCGACCTGGTGGAGGAAGTGGCGCGGATTCACGGCTACGAGCAAATTCCCGAGAACGTGCGGGTGCCGATGGCGGCGTCTGCCCGCAGGCCTGTGGACGTATTGCTGGAAAAGGCCCGCCATCTGCTGACGGCGCAGGGATTCGACGAGGCGATGACCTCGAGCGTGGTGGAAAAAGGCTGGTCCGACGCGATCAGCCCCTGGACCGACGCACCCGCGCTGGTCAGCCAGACGCCCGTGCTCCGCGGCGCGGATCGCCTCCGCCGGAGTCTGATTCCCAGTTTGCTCGGGGCGCGGCGCACAAACGAATCGGTCGGCAACGAGACGATCGAGTTGTTCGAAATCGCTCACGTCTATCTGCCGCGACCTGCCGAATTGCCCGCCGAATGGCTGATCCTGGGCCTGACGAGCGGCGGCGACTTCTCGTCGGTGAAAGGCGTCGTCGAAGCGCTGATCCGGCAGTTGTGTGGCGATGCGGCGTTGGCGGCCGTCCGCTATGAACATCCGCTTTTCGAAGGCGCCGCGGCACGGCTGGTTTGGAACGACGAAACGATCGGGCTCGTGGGGCAATTGAGCCCAGCCGGTTTGAAGCGATTCGAGCTGCGCGGCAAGACGACAGTGGCCGAGGTGCGACTGGACCCGCTTCTGTCGCGAGCCCGGCTGGTGCCGCAGTACGCCGAGCTGCCGGCTTTTCCGGCGATCGACCGCGACTTGAACTTGGTGGTCGGTGACGCGGTGTGCTGGTCCGAATTGGAGGCGGTGGTGCGCGACGCGGCTGGCCCACGTTTGGAGCAACTGGATTACCGCGACACCTATCGACATGCCGAGCAGTTGGGGCCCGGCAAGAAGAGCTTTCTCTTCAGCCTGCGGTTTCGCGACCCGCAAGGAACGCTGACCGGCGAAGCAGTGGACATCACGCGCGACCAGATTGTGGCGGCGTGCTCGGCCAAGCTAGGCGCGACGCTGCGAGCTTAGACCGCTGTTCCCCGCGGCAAAACGGCCGGGGTTGAGACCCAAGGGTTTTCCCGTGCCGGGTCAAAATTACCGGCTTTTCCACTAAATCCGGCCCAACCGGTTGGCCGAAGATTCCCCTAGGCGCTTGATTTTGCCGATTTTGGCGCCTAGCATGATCGCATGGCCCCCGCTTGCTGCGGTCCTGCTCCTTCCCTGAGAGAACCCCGCCGAAATCGTGCCGTCCGGGTTGAGCGATTCATTCCCGACCGGCCGTTTCTCCGAGCACACGCTATGAACTGCCCCGTCCGCATGTGTCGCGCGTGTCGCTGTTGTTGTCCGGTTTAACCGGACATCTTTTGCTCTCTCCCACCTTCCAGTTTGAACGCCACTCTCGCGCTTGCCTGCGCGCCTTCGGTTTGGAGCTGCCCGCCATGGCCACTGACTTCCGCCTCAAAGAACAATTGCCCGAATTGACCCAGCGCATTGTCGACACCTATCACGAAGTCGGCTCGATCAACTACCTGGGCCACAGTCCGCTGCCCAACTACGACGCCGTGGTGGAAGTTCTGGAAGACCTCAAGGAGGTGATCTACCCGGGCTATCGCCGCCGCGAGGGGCTGCACATGGGCAACGTACTGTATCACGTTGGCGATCTGGTCGACGGATTGCACGACAAGCTCACGCGCCAGATCGGCCGGGCGCTGCGGCACGAGGCCACGTTCTATCGCGCGTCGGAAGAAGAGACCGACTTCGAGGCCCTGGGGCAGGCCAAGACGCTGCAGTTTCTGAACCTGATTCCGGAGCTCCGGCAGTCGCTGGCCTTGGACGTCAAGGCGGCTTTCGACGGCGACCCGGCCGTGCGCAATCCGGACGAGATCATCTTTTGCTACCCCGGCCTGGAGGCGATCACGGTCTACCGCGTGGCCCATGCCTTGCACAAGCTCGAGGTGCCGCTCATTCCGCGCATGATGACCGAATGGGCGCACTCAAAAACCGGCATCGACATCCATCCCGGCGCCACGATTGGCAGGCATTTTTTTATCGACCACGGCACAGGCGTGGTGGTGGGCGAGACGTGCGAAATTGGCGATCACGTCAAGCTATATCAAGGCGTGACGCTGGGGGCGTTGAGCTTTGCCACCGACGGCGACGGCAACCTGGTCCGCGGCCTGAAGCGGCACCCGACGATCGAAGACCGGGTGGTGATCTACGCCAACGCGACCGTGCTGGGGGGCGCGACGGTGGTGGGGCACGATTCGGTGATTGGCTCCAGCGTCTGGCTCACCCGCAGCGTGGCCCCGCACACGACCGTGGTGCTGGAGAAACCCAAACTCCGCATGCGCTCGGAGGAAACGACCGAGGAGTTCAACGAAGAACCGAATTATCAGATTTAGCGAAACGCAGCGCCGACTACCACGGGACGTCGTGAATAGAATGGAACTGGCTACCGGGTGCGTAATCAGGCGGCGGCGTGATGTCCAGGGAGAATAAAAGGGACACTACTGAACGGCACGAGAACCTTCGTAAGGTGAAGTACTTCAACGGTTAAGCACTGCTATCGCATCGCCCGAGAAAATGGGCCACTGCTGGCTACCCATCCAGAAACCGGGGAATTCAATGTCGCATGGAATCGCGTCTTGCATTGACCCGGCTGAGCTCGGCGGAATGATAGCATTGCTTAGTTGTTGGTGGGCAGGAACTTAGAAAAGTTCTCGTGCCATTCAGTAGTGTCCCTTTTGTCCTGGCCGAGTGGTGCAACGGCCAGCGATTGCATTCAGCTTTGGGTTACCTGCGGCCGAAGGATTACAACCGAGGGAACCCCATGTCGCTGCACGAGGCGCGGCGGGTGAAGCTGGCCGCGGCGCGCCATCGGCGGCGGGAACAGAACTTGAAACTGCCGCAGCCAACGCTGCCGCTGGAGGCGGCAACCGCGGCGGCCAGCGTGGCCCCCGCCCGCCGAGAAGATGGCGAGGAAGGCGCTCTTAACCACGAGCCGGAAAAGTCTCACTGCGGGTGAAACAAATCCCGTTGACTTTGCCGTTCTCCCGAGGGGCAGCGTTCGCGGCTATTTTCCATCCGCGCCGAATTGTATGATGGTTCCTTCGAACTCGAGAGCCTTAACCTTAGGCCCCGCCGCGATAGCTTTAGGGAACCGTTCAACATGACGCACGCTTCCGCTGGCGGTGAGGTCTCGCTGACGCCCGGCGAAGGCTGGCACTGCCACCATTTGTTCTATCGCTGGAACCGCGCCGCTTTGAAGCAGTGCACCGCCGCCGAACTGGCGGCGGGACGCGAAGCGATCGGCGCTGCCTTGGATCCCGCTGGCTCGGACGCGCCGCAGCGGCTGCAGATATCGCTGGTGAGTGGTCCGAAGGCCGACTTCGCACTGATGTTGCTCGACTCCGATCCGCTCAAGCTGGACTCGGTTCGCCAGAAATTGGCGGCCAGCCCGCTCGGCCACGCGGTGCAGGCGACCTATTCCTTCGTTTCGCTCACCGAGGTTTCGGAATACGTTCCGACGGTCGAGCAGTATCGCCAGCGGTTGATCGAGGAGGGGGAGGACCCCAGCGGTCCGGCCCTTGCGGCGAAGGTCAAGGCGTACGAATCGCGCGAGGCAATGATGCGCACACAGCGGCTCACGCCCGACTTGCCTCCCTGGCCGGCGACCTGCTTTTATCCCATGAACAAGATGCGGCAGGTGGGCGCCAACTGGTTCTTGTTGCCGTTCGACGAGCGAAACCGGCTGATGGCCGAGCATGGCCGCAGCGGCATGAAGTTTGGCGGTAAAGTGACCCAGCTCATCACGGTCAGCGTAGGGCTGGACGATTGGGAATGGGGCGTCACGCTGTGGGCCCGCAACCCGCAATTCCTCAAAGAAATTGTTTACACGATGCGGTTCGACGAGGCGAGCGCCCGTTACGCAGAATTCGGACCGTTTTACGTCAGCTATGTCTGCACGGCGGCGGAGATGTTCCAACACTGTCGGTTGGCTGTGTGATTGGCGGGTGGGCTGCGCGTGGAGGAAAGTCATCGGCGATGCGCAATGCTGGCACGCGGGGGACATCTGTCCGCGGTTAACGTATGGCGGCGAAAAACAGCGGCCTAACGGCCACGGCTCGCCTGGGGGGACAATCTTAGAGTCCAACAACGACCTGTTCGATTCGCGGAAAACAACGGGAGTTAGAGGGCCGTTGTCAGGTCGTTTGGCAACCTAAAAGCGCGAACCGCGCCAGCTTGGCGCTTGTCCCCCATTCCGATAGCGCAAAGACTCCGTCGTCTTGACGGGACACGTCTCGACCGGTTATACACCGGTCGGTACAGGTTTCGGCTCGCCATGGTCGCCGCTGCGGGATTCGCGTGCCTACCTCTGGCCCCGTCGTCTAGCCTGGTCTAGGACACAGGCCTTTCACGCCTGCAACACGGGTTCAAATCCCGTCGGGGTCACTTCGCCTGGCCGCTGTGCCATTTGAAGCTGTTCCAATTAAAGCTGTGCCAATGGCTTCCGGTTTTCGCCGGGCCATTGTTCTCCCCTCAGGGCGCCATGGACAGCCGCCGCGTTATCCGGCTCAAGGGCGTCGAGGTCCACAACCTCAAGCGTCTCGATCTGGAGATTCCCCATCGCAAGCTGGTCGTCCTCTGCGGCGTGTCGGGAAGCGGCAAGACCAGCCTGGCCTTCGACACACTCTATGCCGAAGGTCAACGCAGATACCTGGAAAGCTTCTCCGCCTACACGCGGCAATTCTTGCAGCAACTGGAGAAGCCGGCGGCCGAGTCGATTGAGGGCATCCCCCCAGCCATCGCTGTGGTGAGCCAAGGGAGCAGCCGCTCGTCGCGGGCGACCGTCGGCGGCGCCACCGAGATCAATGACCATCTGCGGCTGCTTTGGGCCAAATTGGGCGAGGTCGTTTGCTCGGAATGCGGCCATCAAGTTCGCCGTTACACGGCCGGCAGCGCTGCCGCTTCCCTGGCGGACCTGCCAAGCGGCGCGCGGCTTCTGGTTTGCTTTGCCCTTGAGGCCCCAGAAAAGCACACGCTGACCGACGCACTCGAATCGTTGCATCAGGCCGGCTTCGTTCGCGCGATTGGACAGGGTGAATTGGTGCGGCTGGACGACGCGGCGGGCATCGCGGGACTGGTTCAATCGTCCGTCGAACCGCCGCTGGTGGTGGTCGATCGGCTCACGGCGGGGGGCGATTTGAGCCGATTGACCGACTCATTGGAAACGGCATTCTCAAGCGGCAACGGACAATGCGTGGTGTTGTGCGAGGGTGAAATCGACCAACCCGAACCGGCTGGGGCTGCCGGGGCAGCCCGAGAACTTGAAGGGAAAACGTATCAGACGCGCCTGTTCAGCCGCGAGTTGCGTTGCCCCCGCTGCCGGCGCGATTTTCAGCCGCCGGAACCGCGGCTATTCAACTTCAACAGTCCCCTGGGGGCCTGCCCAACTTGCGAGGGATTCGGCAGTTTGTCGGAGATCGACCTGGGGCTGGTCGTGCCCGACCGGTCGAAAAGCGTGCGCGAGGGGGCGATCGCTCCCTGGAACACACCGGCTTACGCGCACGAATTGGACGAGCTGTTGGCTTTGGCCGACGATTACGGCCTGCCGGTGGACATCCCGTTTGCACAGCTCGACGAGGGGCATCTGCGGATCATTCAAAGCGGCGTGCCCGAAAGACAATTCGGCGGCCTAGACGGATTCTTCGCTTGGCTCGAAAAGCGAAGATACAAAATGCACCTGCGGGTATTCTTGAGCCGTTGGCGCAGTTACCGGGTGTGCCCGAACTGTAGCGGCGCTCGACTGCGGCCCGAGGCGCTCGCGGTGCGGGTCGGCGGACGCAACGTGGCCCAGGTGCAGAGTCTGTCGGTGGCTTCCGCCCGGCAGTTCTTCGAGCGGTTGCCGCTGACGGATTGGCAGCGCACCGTCGCCAAAACTCCGCTCGAACAGATTCAGGCACGGCTGGGATTCTTGGAAGCCGTTGGCTTGCACTACCTGGCGCTCGACCGGCCGCTGCGCACGTTGAGCGCCGGGGAGGCGCAGCGCGTGTCGCTCACGTCGGCCTTGGGCGCCAGTCTGGTGAATGTGCTGTACGTGCTTGACGAGCCGTCGGTGGGCCTACACCCTCGCGACACCCAGCGGTTGGTCGAGTGCGTGCTGCGACTGCGCGACCGCGGAAATTCGGTTGTGGTGGTCGAGCACGACGAGGCGCTGATTCGGGCGGCCGACCAGGTCATCGAGATCGGCCCCGGCGCGGGAGAACAAGGTGGACAGATTGTGTTTCAGGGGACGCCTGCGGAAATGCTCGATTGTCCGCGGAGCCTGACAGGAGATTACCTAGCCGGCCGGCGCAAGATTCGGGCCTCAACTCGGCGCAAAAAGCCGGAGCGCGGTTGGATCCGTTTGTCCGGGGCGCGAGGCAACAACCTGAAAAACCTGAAGGTGGAATTCCCGCTAGGCCTATTGTGCGTGGTCACCGGCGTCAGCGGCGCCGGAAAAAGCACGCTGGTCCAAGACACGCTGTATCCGGCTCTCTGCCGCCGCCTGCGCAAATCGAACGTCGACGCGGCGCCGTACGACGATGTGTTCGGCGACGGACAACTCGAAGACGTGGTGTTGGTGGACCAAAGCCCCATCGGTCGATCACCGCGGTCGAATCCGGTCACCTACCTCAAGGCGTTCGACGAGATTCGCCAGGTGTTCGCCGAAACAGCCGACGCCCGCACCCGCAACTACACCGCCAGTCACTTCAGCTTCAACGTCGAGGGGGGCCGCTGCAACGCCTGCGAAGGAGAGGGATACGTACAGGTCGACATGCAGTTCTTGGCCGATGTTTATATGAAGTGCGCTCAGTGCAACGGCACACGGTATCGGGCCGAAATACTCGACGTTGAGTACCGGGGGCTGAGCATCGCCGATGTGCTGGACATGACCGTCCGCCAGGCGTTTATTTTCTTTCGCGGCCACCGCAAGGTGCAGGCCAGGCTTAAGCGACTGATGGACGTGGGACTGGACTACGTCCGGCTGGGCCAGCCGGCCAACACGCTGTCGGGCGGCGAAGCGCAGCGGCTCAAGCTGGCGGGATACCTGTCGACGGCCAAGCGGGGCCGCTGTTTGTTCATCCTCGACGAACCGACCACCGGCTTGCACTTCGCCGACGTGTTGCAACTGATGGATTGTTTCGAGGCCCTGGTTTCCGTGGGACACTCGCTGATCGTGGTCGAACACAACTTGTCGGTGATGAAATGCGCGGACTATATCATCGATCTGGGCCCCGGCGCGGCCGACGAGGGCGGACGCGTGGTCGTGCAGGGGACGCCGGAGTTCGTGTCGCACTGCAAGCAGTCGGTCACCGCCCAATACCTTGCCACTGCGCTGGCGGACGGTCTGGAGGAGGAGTCGGCCTGACCCGCGCCCCTCGACCATGCCTCGGTTCATCGAACTACCCGACGTGCAGATTTTTCACGGCGACGGCAGCGCCGCCAGCGTGCGAGTCTATGCGCGGCTCGTGGCGGACCACGCTCCGAGCGACGTATCGCTCGTCGGGACGCTGCAAGGCCCGTACTCGCGCTACGCGCACACCATGGCAGCCCAGTACCAGTTGACCGGCCTGGGGAGCGACCCCTGGCCGTTGGCCGCGGTGACGATTCCCGAGGCGTGCCCTTGGACCCCAGAGGCGCCGTACGTTTATCAGGCTCGTATCGAGGTTCGTCGCGGTGATCAGTTGCTAGAGATCGTGAAACGACCTTGGGGTTGGCGGCCCTTGGCCGTGCGGAGCAGGCAGTTAGTCTGGGAAGGCCGGCCGTGGGTTGTGCGAGGTTGGCGGCTGCCGCAGTTTCCCACGAACGATCCCGAGCGGGCGCCACACGATTTCAAGCCCTGGCGCGAGACGGCCACGGTCTATTGCGGCCCGGCCGACAATGGGGTGTGCGAACTAGCAACGACCGAGGGGACGGTGGTTGTCGCCGAAATATTAGACGACGCGTCGTGCGCGACGGCCGAGGTGAAACGACTGGCGCAGTGGTCGGCAGTGGCGATGATCGTCCTGCCGGCGTCTGCGCCGCCGATCTACACCCTGCGCCGCGTCGCGCCGAACACGCTGCTGGCGGTGCGCCGCGACATACGCTCGGAGCCAGAGCACGTCGAGGCCGATGTGGTCGTTTGCCAGATACCCGGCGACTTGCCGCATGAAGAACTCCTACGCAGCCTGGCCAAGTGGCAGGAGCGATCCACAGCACCCCTGATGGCGTTACGCTCCGGCGACCGTTGGACGAATGTACCGGCGGCCCGAGCGGCGTGCGACCGCTTGCAGCGCGATCTGGCGGGCCATGGCCAGTTCGTGGGATACTTGGTGTAGCACTCGAAGGTCGGGTGCTCCGTACCTGAAATGAATAGCCAACTGGCGGCGCCGTCAGGTGCGGGCGCCAACCCCGACAGCAAGACATCGAAAATCAGCCCGATATGCCCCCCCAACCCGATCGCGAACCCGACGACCCGGCGCTGGCGCGCTACTCGCGCCAGACGATGTTTCCGCCGTTGGGTGTCGAAGGGCAGCGAAGGCTGCTCACGTCGCGCGCGCTGGTGGTGGGATGCGGCGCCTTGGGGACGGTCATCGCCAACACGCTGGCCCGGGCGGGCGTCGGCCACCTACGGATCGTCGACCGCGATTTCGTGGAACTGAACAACTTGCAGCGACAGGTGCTGTTTGACGAAGCGGACGCCGCGGCGGCATTGCCCAAGGCGATAGTGGCAGCGGACAAGTTGCGGCGGGCGAACTCGCAAATCGAGATCGAGCCGATCGTGGCCGATGTCGATCATGTCAACATCCAGTCGTTGTGCGACGGCGTGCAGGTGATCCTTGATGCGACCGACAATTTCGAGATTCGCTTTCTGATCAACGACGCGGCGCTCAAGTGGAACATCCCCTGGGTCTACGGCGGATGCCTGGGGGCCGAGGGACAGACGATGACCATCGTGCCCGGCGAGACGCCTTGTTTGCGGTGTTTAATGAGCGAATCGCCGCCACCCGGCACAACGCCCACCTGCGATACCGCCGGCATCCTGGCGTCGATCATCGGCGTGATCGCATCGATGGAGGCGCTCGAAGCCTTGAAAATTCTCAGCGGCCAGCGGAGCGCCGTCAGCCGGACGCTGAACATTGTCGAGCTATGGGACAACCGGCTGCGACAGGTGAACGTGGCGGGGCTGCGTGAGTCGGTCGATTGCCCGAGCTGTCAGGGGCGCGACTTTCCCTGGTTGGAAGGCCGCCGCGGAAGCCAGTCGGCGGTGCTCTGCGGCCGCAACGCGGTGCAACTTTCGCACCTGGGCGCACAGCGGTTGTCGCTGGACGCGGTGGTGCAGAAATGGACCGGCTTGGGACAGGTCATGCGCAACGCGTACCTGGCTCGGCTGACGGTCGACGGCTACGTCGTGACGTTGTTTCCCGACGGCCGGGCGATCGTTGGCGGCACCGACGACGTGGCCGCGGCGCGCACCGTCTACGCGCGGTACGTGGGAAACTAGCTGGCCTGGCGGCGGCGGCTGTGGCATAATCGGCTCTGTCGCGTGTCCCTGTTGCTTGCAGATCGTTTGGGGAGCTATCGCCATGCGCCGCCAACTTGTGGTTGTTGCCGCACTTGTTTCATGGACGCTAGCCGGCGCCAAGCTGCTGGCGGCCGACGCGCCGCCGGCCATCGGCGACCAGGCGCCAGACTTTACGCTGCGGTCGCTGGCCGGTTCCGAGGTGCGCTTGGCGTCGTACTTGGCCGAGGGGCCGGTGGCGCTGGTCGTGCTGCGTGGATTTCCAGGTTACCAGTGTCCGATCTGCATGGTGCAGGTGGCCGATTTGCTCAAGCTGGCGGAAAAGTTTAAGGAGGCGGGCTCCCGTGTGGTGCTGGTGTATCCGGGACCGAGCGAAGGGTTGGAGCAACGGGCAGAGGAGTTCCTGAAGAACAAGACGATCCCGGACCATTTTTCTCTGGTGACCGATCCCGATTACGTCCTGACCAACGCCTATCATCTTCGCTGGAACGCCCCGCGCGAAACGGCGTATCCGTCGAGCTTCGTGATCGACGGACAGGGAAAAATTCGCTATGCGCTGGTCAGCAAGTCGCACGGGGGTCGCTCGAAGGCGGCGGACCTGCTCAAGGCGATTCCGCGCGAGTGACGCTCGGTGGCGCGACCTCCCAAGCC
>CAYWTU010000054.1:0-11315 GCA_964461275.1 uncultured Pirellulales bacterium
GTCAAATGCCCCACGCAGCGGTCGGCCTAAGCGCCCGGCGCAGGGCCGCGGCAGGTCCCCAACGGGGACCGGGTTGGCGGTGCGAATCGCCAATCGCCAAGAGCGACTGACCATCGATCCGGCGCGGCTCCGCGAGGCGGTGACCACCGTCTGGAACGCCGAACGCGACGGCAGCACCGCCGCCCAAGCCGAGATTACCGTGGCGATTGTCGACGACCAGACGATCGCCCAATTGCACGATCGATACTTAGGCGATCCTACGCCAACCGACGTGCTGACCTTCGTCATGGAAGACACGCCCCGCAAGCTGGAGGCCGACGTGGTGGTGGGCGCCGATACGGCGATTGCCTCCGCGGAGGACTACGGCTGGAACGCGAGCGATGAGTTGCTGCTGTACGTGATCCACGGCGTGTTGCATCTGGCGGGCTACGACGACACTTCACCAGAGCGTCTCTCGGCGATGCGACATGCCGAGACGAGACATCTGGCGCATTTCGGACTGACACCCAAGTACGGAGCCGAAGGGGCTCACGCGACCATGCCGCCGGCAACACGACGGCCGTCGACCGCCCCCGGCGGCAACCAACGAGGCGCACCGCGGCAGGGCAAACGCAAGCGGGGCCGAAATGGCTGAGTTGTACCTGGGATTGGCCTTGGCGGGACTGGCGGGCGCCTTGCTGTGCGCCATCACGACCGAATCGCTCCGCGAATTCTCACGCAGCGAATTCGAAGGACTCTGCAAGCGCCGAGGAAGACCGACGTTGGTGGAAGACGTCATCGAGCGACGCGAAGAGACGCTGTTGGTCGTCAGCATCCTCAGGCTGACATGCAGTGCGACGTTCTTATTGGCCGGGTGGCAAGCGTGGCGTCTGCGGATCGCCGAGGCCCCGGCTGCCACGATGGCAATGTGGCTGGGCGGGGCGGCGGCGCTGACAACGTTGGCTCTGGTGGAGGTGTGGGTTCCCTGGTCGATCGCGAGGTTGCGGGCCGAGCCTCTGTTGTACTTCACCTGGCCGCTGTGGCGTTGGGTGAGAATTGCGCTGCTGCCGGCGGTGTGGGTCGCCCGGGCGGTTGACTGGGCGGCGCATCGCCTGGCCGGCCGCACCGAGCCGGTCCCGCCGGAAGAGGAAATCGAAGAAGAAATTCGTTCGGTAGTGGCCGAAGGGCACCGCGGAGGAATGCTCGAAGCCGAGGACCGGGGCATGATCGAAGGGGTGATTGACCTCCGCGAGTCGCTGGTCTCGGAGATCATGACGCCACGGACCATGATGGTGTCCATGCCGCTTGGGCTGTCGCTGGAAGAAGCGGCTCAATTTGTGAGCGAGGCGGGGCACTCGCGGGTTCCCGTGTTCGACAAAAGCCGTGACGACATCGTCGGCATTTGCTACGCCAAGGACCTCTTGGGCGAATTGGCCAAAGCGACTCTCGACGCGCGGCGGCCGCTGGCCGACATGCTTCGCAAGCCGGCGTTTGTGCCGGAACGGAAGCCCGTGCGAGACCTGCTCAATGAATTCCGCCACAGTCGGACGCACATCGCCGTGGTGATGGACGAATTTGGAGGCGTGGCCGGCCTGATCACCATGGAGGACGTGCTCGAGGAAATCGTGGGCGACATCGCCGACGAGTACGACGAAGAGCATGTGGCCGAGATTCACCGCATCAACGAACAAACGATCGACGTGTTGGCCAAGGCCCACGTCAGCGACGTCAACGCTCAATTGGGCCTGGATTTGCCCGCAGACGCCGAGTTTGACACCATCGGCGGCTACGTCTTTCACGCCCTGGGGCACGTGCCGCGCGTGGGCGATGTGGTCGACTCGGCCGGCGTCCGAATCACGGTTCTGGCGGTCTCGCGGCGGCGGGTAGAGCGGGTCCGGATTGAGATTCTTGAACGAGCGCAGGCCGAGCCGGAGGGGTAGGCGCAGCGCGGCCGGCGGGTGAGACTGGCGACGTATTGCCGTGCGATCGTTCGAGGTCCGTTCCCGCAGCTATGTCGACCACTCCTGTGTCATCCGCCGAAGCGCCTGTCACGCTGCTCACTGGCGCCGCCAGCGGCATTGGGCGTCACTTAGCAACGATCCTGTCCGCGCGCGGCCACCGCCTGCTGTTGGCCGACATCGATCAGGCCGGCCTGTTGTCGCTGGCGGAGAAATTGGGCGTTGGAGGTGACCGCGTGCTGACGCGTCAGCTCGATGTCCGCAGCCTGGACGACTGGCACGGCGCCATGGCCGAACTGATCCAGCGCTGGGGGCGAATCGACGTATTGCTTAACGTGGCGGGAGTGGTGAGGCCGGGACTGGTGCACGAGTCGACGCCCGACGATGTGGCGTACCATCTGGACATCAACGCCAAAGGGTTGATCCTGGGATCGCAACTGGCGGCCCAGCGGATGGTCGCCCAACGGAGCGGGCACATCATCAACTTCGCCTCGATGGCCGCCTTGGCGGCGGTTCCGGGCATCGCCCTGTACTCGGCGTCAAAATTCGCGGTTCGCGGGTTTTCGCTGGCCTTGGCACACGAGCTGCGGCCGCACGGCGTGGCGGTGACGGTGATCTGCCCAGACGCCGTTCAGACGCCAATGTTGGACTTGCAGCTCGACTATCCTCAGGCGGCGTTGACGTTTTCTGGCAAGCGACCGCTGACGGTTGAAGATCTGGGCAAATTGGTCGTCGATCGGGTGTTGCCCCGCCGCCCGGTCGAGGCGACGCTCCCGCGCTATCGCGGTTGGATGGCCAAAGTCAGCAGTCTTACTCCGTCGCTGGCCCTGGCGATGTTGCCGGGCCTGACCAAGCAAGGACTCCGCCGACAGGCCGCGGCTAAGGCGGCCTATGAATCCCAGTACGGACGCCGGCAGAAATGACACGCGGCGCCCCTGCGACCCAGCGAAATGACTGGCTGGCCTGCGCCGCGATCGCAGGACTCGTTGCGTCGGTCTTTGCCCGAACCGCCGGCCACGAGTTCGTGGCGCTGGACGATCACGTCTATTTGACCGAGAACCCCGTGGTGCAACGGGGACTGTCGTTGGAAGGCGCCCGGTGGGCCATGACCACCGGAACCGCCAGCAATTGGCACCCGCTCACCTGGCTGTCGCATATGGTGGATTGGCAGGTGTTTGGCGCCTGGGCCGGCGGTCACCACCTGGTCAGTTTTGCGCTGCACGCCGGCAACGCGTGTTTAGTCTACTTCGTTTTGCGGACGATTCTGACTCTCGCCCGAGCTTCAGCCGGCAACAGGGACAGCAACAATCCAGCAATAAAGAAAGGCAAGGCTGAAGCCAGACCGGCGCAGTCGATCTACGACCGCGCCGATTTCTGGATCGCGCTGATGGTGGCCGCTGTGTACGCGGTGCATCCGCTGCGGGTCGAGTCGGTCGCCTGGGCTTCGGAGCGGAAGGACGTGCTGTGCAGCCTGTTCTGGTGGTCGGCGGTGTTGTTTTACCTGCGCAGCTTTGCGGCTGGCGACGGTGGTCCAACGGTGCTGCGGCGACTGTTCGTGGCGGCGCTGTTGGCGATTGGGTTATTGGCCAAACCGATGCTTGTTTCGTTGCCAGCCGTGCTGATGCTGTTGGACGTTTGGCCGTTGCGTCGGCTGGAAGGGGGACAACGAACCAAGGGGTTGAGTCTTACTTGGCCGCTTGCAGTACGGGAGGCACTGGCCAAATGGCCGCTGTGGCTGCTGGTGATGGTGTCGAGCGTCGTAACGTTTCAAGTTCAACGGGCGGGCGGTGCGGTGCTCGAAGCCGAACGTTATCCACTGGGAGTCAAACTGGCCGTCGTGCTGCACGCTTACGCCAAGTACCTGGAACAAACCGTGTTGCCCCTTGGGCTCTGCGCGTTTTATCCCATTCCGGTGCGCGAACTGGCGCCGCAGGGGTTGGCGTATGGACCGGCGATCGTGTCTGCCGCTGTTCTGACCGCAGTCACGGCCGTTTGTGTGGGGCAGGCCGGGCGGCGACCGTATCTCTTGGTGGGCTGGCTGTGGTACCTGGTGACGCTGATTCCGGTGATTGGGCTAGTAAAAGTCGTCGACCCGTTTCACGCCGACCGGTACACCTATCTGCCGCAGTTCGGCCTGCTGCTTTGGGCGGCCTGCGCGGTCCAAGAACTTCTGCGAGGGCGCCCTCGCTTGGCCCGGCCGCTGGCTGCGCTTGGCGCCGGCACACTCGCACTGTTGGCGGTGTTGTGCTATCGGCAGGTGGGAACCTGGCGCGACACAGAGACGCTGGCTCGGCGCGCGCTGGCCGTAACGAGCGAAAATCACATGGCCCATTACCTGTTGGGGACGGCACTGGCGCGGCGCGATGAGAAGCGGCCGGCCATGGAACAATTCGATTTGGCGCTGCGCTACAACCCCACCGACTTCGTCGCCCGGTTCGACCTGGCCACGTACCAATTGGAATATGGCCTGGTCGATCAGGCCGAGCGAAACATGCGGCTGGTCGTACAAGATCGCCCGAATTTCGCGCAGGGACACGTCGGCCTGGCTGCGGCGCTGGGCAAGCGTCGGGCACATGTCGAGGTGCTGGCGGCACTCGACGCGGCGCTCCAGTTGGACGACCGCCTGGCAACGGCCCACGTGGGGCGCGGCGACGTTTTGATGGCACTGCAACGCCCGCGCGAAGCGGCCGACGCTTATGCCCGGGCGGCCGCGCTCAGGTCGTCGCACCATGACTTGCCGAGCGACGATTGGACGGTCAAGCAGGCCGAGGCATTGGTGCGCAGCGACCAGGCGGCAGCGGCCGAGAAGTTGTTGCAGGCGCACCTTGCCGAGCCGGACCATGCGACTGCCGAGCTTCGCGGTCGAGCTAGCTATCTGCTGGGGCTTGCTCAGGCGACCCTTCAGCGGCCCAGGGAGGCGGCGACCACGTGGAAACGAGCGCTCGACGAGTTGCCCTGGCGAGTAGACACCGCCAACGACCTGGCGTGGCTGTTGGCCACCAGCCCGGATGCAACCTTGCACGACGGGCCGCTGGCGGCGCGAATCGCCGGCGAGATGTGCTCGCGAATCAACCCAACGCCGGCGGCGCTTTTGGACACGCTGGCCGCCGCACAGGCCGCCGCTGGCGACTTTGCCGGCGCGTTGGCGACGGCCGATCGCGCGCTCCGAGAGGTCGGTGAGGACCACGAGCTGGCCCGGCAGTTGAGCCAGCGCCGAGCACTGTACGAACAGAAGCAGGCGTACCGCGAAGGGGCTAAATAACCGCTGGCGCGTCCCTTGCGATCCCTTGATGGTTGCGAGAGACTTCAAGCACATTCGTTAACTGGCCTGGAGAAGTCCAATGCCGCCTTTGTCCTCTGTGCACGTCTTAGACCTGACGATGCTGCTGCCCGGCCCCTTGTGCACGCAGATTCTGCGCGACATGGGCGCACGCGTCACCAAGATCGAACCCCCGGCGCCAGGGGACTATATGGCACTCTGGCCGCCGATGGTCGGCTCGGTATCGGCCACCTATTTCGCCATCAATCGTGGTAAGGAAATCCGTTCGCTGAATCTGAAAACCGACGCCGACCGACAGGTTTTTTTTGAACTGTCAAGAACGGCCGATGTGGTGGTGGAAGGTTTTCGCCCCGGGGTCATGGATAGGTTGGGGATCGGCTACGCGCGACTCCACGAGATCAACCCGCGCCTGGTGCTGTGCAGCATCTCCGGCTATGGGCAATCGGGGCCGCTGGTGCATCGAGCTGGCCACGACCTGAATTATCAGGCGCTGGCCGGCGTGCTTTCGATCTCCGGCGGCGACGCGGCCGCGCCGGCCAATCCGCAGTTGCAGGTGGCCGACACGGCGGCTGGTTCCTATGCGGCGGCGATGCTGGTCTTGGCGGCGCTGCTGGAGCGACAATCGACTGGCCTGGGCCGCCATGTGGACGTGAGCATGTCGGAGCAACTTCTGCCGCTCATGACGACGCTGTATGCGGCCAGCGCCGCGCAAGAGCGCGACCCGGTGCGCGACGGCGAATTGCTCAGCGGCGGGGCGCCGTGTTATCGGGTCTACCGCACGAAGGACGGTCAATACTTCAGCGTCGGGGCGTTGGAGCCCAAATTCTGGCAGGCGATGATCTCCGCGATGGGGTTGCCGGAGTTGGCCGACGTGTCGCACGTTGGTGGGCCGGGCGCGAATGAGGCCGCGGCAAAATTGGCGTCGGTGTTCGCCACCAAGACGCGCGACGAATGGACCGCCATTTTGGAACCGGCCGACGCCTGCTGCGAGCCGGTGCTCAATTTTGGCGAAGCGCAGGTTCATCCGCAGTGGCAGGCCCGCGAGAGCTTCGAAAGGCTTGTAGCGCCCGACGGCCGCACGCTGCACGTGCCCAAAATGCCGGCGTCTTTGGCGGGTTTTTAGAGTCCGACAAACAACCGCACGGCCGGGCTGACTAGCAAGAGTACTGTAAGTTCAACCCAACGGGGTCAGGAACCTGTTTTCGGACGACGCAACTCGGCTAAAGACACAACGAGTTGACCGAAAAAGGTTCCAGACCCCGGCTTTACACAGACCCCGACTTTGCAGTTCTCCTGGGCTCACTAGCCTCAGAATTGATCCCTCCCCTGCCTCGTGTTAGAGTGCCAAGGTTGGGCGCTTGGGCGTTGAAAGGGAGCATTGCGCACCGGCGGTTGAATCCGCCGCAAACCGACCATGTCTACCGGCAAGCCAACCTCTGACGCAGTCGTCATGCCGCGGCGCGACAGCGCCGCGTTGGACGATACGCCCGGGTTGACGGACACGCTGCCGCAACCGTCGGGGAGCGGCGAAGCGGGCGTGCGAATTGACGCCGCGATGAGCCCCTGGCGGCCGCATGTCAATGTACCTGCCAGCGACAGGCCGACAACCGCCATCGAGCCGCCGCGCGGCTTCTGGAACCGTTCGCTGGCGCGCGCGGTGGAAAGCTGGAGCGGCTCGCTGCTGGTGCATGCGGTTGTGATCTTGCTGCTGGGCCTGTGGTCAATCTCGGTCCCCATCAAGAATCATGGCGGCCTGTTGGAGATGATCGAACGAGCGCCGGAGTCGCTTAGCGAGCGGCTCGAGGAGCAGATTGTCGCGGCCGAATCGTTGACGCTGACCGGCGCAAAAGGCGAGGGGGTCGCCGCGGCTACGCACGCCGATCCACTCTCGGCCAACATCGCCGCCGAGCCGAAGTTCGACCGGCAGTTGGCCGAAGCGCTCGACTCGCCGCAAGTGGCGCTTGCCGACGTCAACTTGCACGCCATTCCCGGCCAGCAGATCAACGAAGACCTGGCGGCCAGCGCACCGGGCGATCCGTCGGCGCCGGTGGCCGGCTACGGCGGCGCCATGGACCGTATGACACAAGAGCTGCTGGTCATGATGGCCAAGAGCGACGTGCTCACCGTCTGGCTCTTCGACCAATCGGAGAGCATGAGGAACGATCAGCAAGAAATCCGTCAGCGGCTGGAACGGGTTTATCAGGAATTGAACGTCTCGGGCGGGGCGAAAAAGGAGGCGCTTCTAACGAGCGTGGCCAGCTATGGGGCCGAAGTGCAGATGCACACCCGCCGGCCGACAGCCGACTTTGCCGCGATTGGCCAGGCGGTGGACGAGATTCCTGTGGATGAAACGGGCCAGGAACGGACCTGCGCGGCAATCGTCAAGATGATCCAGCAACATCGCAAGTACGCCCAAGGCAGCCGCCGGCAGCTGGCGATCGTGGTCGTCTCGGACGAAAGCGGCGATGACGGCGAGAACCTGGAGGCGACCATCGCGCTGGCCAAGGAAGCCGGCTGCCGCATCTACGTCATGGGACGTGAGGCGGTGTTTGGCTATCCGCTTGCACACGTGGTCTACACCGACGAACCCACGGGCTACGTCTACTGGATACCGATCCGCCGCGGTCCGGAAACGCCGCTGGTGGAACTGCTGCAAACCGACGCCTTGTGGCCGCGCCGCGACGCCTACCCTAGTGGTTTCGGACCGTACGAGCAGGTGCGGCTGTGTCGCGAGACCGGCGGCGTGTTCTACTTATTGCCCAGCCTGGAGACCAATCTGCTGAGCGGCGAGAAGCGGCTCTACGAAATCGAGGCGATGCGCCCCTACCTGCCCGACCTGTCCAGCCGCGAGGAGTATCAGGCGATACGCGGCGGCAGCCCGCTGCGGGCGGCAGTCGCGGAGCTAATCGCCATTTTGGACCCTAGCCAGAACCAGGCCATCCGCTTTGAAGAACAATTGCCGATCGAACCGGACAAGTTTCTGGAGGTCGTCCGCAACGAGCAGAAGAAGGGGGAAGGCTATTTGAGATTCCTCCGCGAGGCGGAACAGCGGCTCAAGGAGTTCGGCCGTTATCGCCGTGAAGAGCCTTCCCCGCGCTGGCAGGCGAATTTCGATTTGCTCATGGCGCAGGTGGTGGCGTATCAGGTCCGCGTCTACGAATATGCCGCCTATATGGAGCAATTCGTTCAGCAACCAAAAATCATCAAAGACCCCAAAACCAATCGTTGGCGGGTGGCGCTGGTTTCGCGGACGGTCACCGGCGACGAAACGGCCGAGTATCGCCGCCGGGCCACGGAAATGTTCAAGGATATCATCGCCGACCACCCGGGCACTCCGTACGCAGCCCGGGCACAGTGGGAGCTCGATCGGGGTTACGGGATCGAACTGGTCGAACATTGGCATCCCCCCGGATACGGCGACGTGACGCTGCCGAAGCTATAAGGCGAGCGGGGGACGTCAATCCCCTGTTTTGCGGCAGCAGCGAGAAACAGCGGGCTCACGCCCACCGTTCGCCGGGGAACAGCTCGGTTCGGTCCGCCCCCGACCGGCGTTGACCCAATTTCCCAGGCTCCCCTATACTCGGCGCGAGACGGGGCGATTTCGCTGACGTCGGGCGCGCTGCTTTTCGCGCCGTACTCCGAACCATTGGACCGCAGGAGTTTGTCACCATGGCCACCGCCACCACCCGACCGACCGGCCTAATTCACGACGACATCACCCAGTGCATCGGCAACACACCGCTGGTGCGGCTGCGGCGGGTGACCGACGGTTGCGTGGCGACCGTCGCGGCCAAGATCGAAAACATGAACCCGCTGTGGAGCGTCAAAGACCGCATCGCCCGGGCGATGATCGACGCTGCCGAGCGCGACGGCATGATCAAGTCGGACACCACCATCATCGAACCGACCAGCGGCAACACCGGCATCGGCCTGGCGTACGTTTGCGCCGCGCGCGGGTACAGGCTAATGGTCACGATGCCGGAGAGCATGAGCCTGGAACGACGGCGGATGCTCAAGGCGCTGGGGGCGGAGTTGGTGCTCACGCCGGCCGCCGAGGGAATGCCGGGCGCGGTGCGCAGGGCGGAAGAAATGGCCGCCGCGGACAAAAGGCTGTTTGTGCCGCAGCAGTTTAAGAACCCGGCCAATCCAGAGGTGCACCGCAAGACCACGGCCGAAGAGGTGTGGCGCGACACGGGAGGGCAGATCGACCTTTTCGTGGCGGGCGTGGGCACCGGCGGCACGATCACCGGCGTCGGCGAGGTGCTCAAGAAGCGTAAGCCGAGCGTGCAAATCGTCGCCGTCGAACCCGCCAATAGTCCCGTGATCACGCAAAAGCGCGCTGGTCAGCCGATTCAGCCGGGCAAGCACACGATTCAAGGTATTGGGGCCGGTTTCATTCCGGGCGTGTTGAATCTGGACGTGATCGACGACGTCGTGCGGGTCAACGACGACGACGCGATGGAAACCGCCCGCCAACTGGCCAAGCTGGAAGGCCTGATGTGCGGCATCAGTTGTGGGGCGGCGGCCTGGGCCGCCATCGAAGTGGCCCGCCGCCCTGAAAACGCGGGGAAACTTGTCGTCACCGTGCTGCCCGACCTGGGCGAGCGATATCTGTCGACGAAACTGTTTCCGGAATAATCCTTCGCCCGCACAGGCTTCGATTTCTAATGCCTTGAGGCAGGCTATAATGCCGTTGTAGCGGCCGTGTGCTTGTTTGCTGCGCCCGTAGAGGCTTTGAAATGGCCACGTTCATCACCGATCCGTCGATTGAGGAATTCCTGCACGAGCAGTTGGCGGCCACGCGCGACGACCGCTACGACGAGGTCTGGGAGGGTATTACCATGATGACGCCAGCGCCGAATTCCAGCCACCAGGGACTCGTGGCGAGGCTCGTCACGGTGATCCAGATGACGCTGGGATTGGACTCGCACGCCGAGGTCTATCCGGGGGTCAATGTCAGCGACCGCGACGACTGGACAAAAAATTTTCGCTGTCCTGATGTGGCGGTCTACTTGCCCGAGACAACGGCCTCGCTGCGCGATTCACATTGGGTCGGCGGCCCCGATTTCGCTGTGGAGATCTGTTCGCCTTACGACCGCACGCGAGAAAAGTTCGATTTCTACGCAAAGGTCGCCACACGGGAGCTACTCATCGTCGATCGCGACCCGTGGCAACTCGAACTGTATCAACTGCAAGACGGCAAGCTGGTCTGCGTAGGCAAGAGCAATCTCGCGGAGCCGGCATGGCTCAAGAGCGGCGTCGTGCCGTTGGAAATGCAGCTTGTGGCCAGCGAGAAGCGGCCAAAGATATTCGTTCGCCGGACCGACGGGCAGCCCGGCCAGTGGCGCGTGTAACCCAAAAGCTATTCTTCGTCCGAGCGCAGTTTGGCCAAGACGGTGAAATCTTCCAGCGTACTGGTGTCGCCGACGGTTTCCTTGCCGCTGGCAACGTCGCGCAACAGACGACGCATGATCTTGCCGCTGCGGGTCTTGGGCAGCGTGGCCGAAAAGCGAATGTCGTCCGGCACGGCCAATGCCCCAATTTCCTTGCGCACGTGTTTGCGCAGCGCGTCGCGAAGTTTCTCGTCGGGCTCGCCGCCAATCAGCGTCACAAACGCCGCTACCGCCTGGCCTTTGATTTCGTCGGGCCGGCCGACCACCGCCGCCTCGGCCACTTGCGGATGGCTGACCAATGCGCTTTCAATCTCGATGGTGCTGAGCCGGTGCCCCGAGACGTTTAGCACGTCGTCGATCCGGCCCATGATCCAATAGTACCCGTCGGCGTCCAAACGGCTGTTGTCCCCCGTCAGGTAACAGTGTTTGATCTTGCTCCAGTATTGTTCCTTGTAGCGGGCGTCGTCGCCCCAAATGCCGCGGAGCATGCCAGGCCAGGGCCGGGTCATCACGAGCCAACCGCCGTGACCCTGCGGCACCGGTTTGCCCTGCTCGTCGACAATGGCCGGAAACACGCCGGGTAGCGGCTTGGTGCAACTGCCGGGCTTGGTGGCGATGGCGCCGGGGAGCGGGCTCATCATGATTCCACCAGTTTCGGTTTGCCACCAGGTGTCCACAATCGGGCAGCGGCCTTTGCCAATCGTT
>CAYWTU010000055.1:0-11226 GCA_964461275.1 uncultured Pirellulales bacterium
TGCGCTACCTCAGAGACACTGCCGTTGGTCGAATCGGCGGTGAAGGCGGGAGAATCATGCTGCTGATCCAAAAAGATCATTGCAGCGCGAGCATCTGAAGCAGTCCGGAGGGCAAGGACAACCGCCAAGGTGATATAGAAGGCGTGAGGTCGAACGATGCGAGTACTCATGATCGTTGTTTCCGGTGCAGAGCTGTGAGGGAATCAGTTTCTACTGGGTCGTCGAATACCTCTGGTCTTTCGAATGAAGCTAAACCAAATAGTCCGCCCGGGTTCTCGCAACAAACTACCACCCGAACGGATGTGGGTATTTTAGGTTCCTGCTATGGAGCAGCAATAGTCCAAAAAGCGGTATGGCTGTGGGCTTTTGCCAGAAAATACGAATGGAGAATTGTACGGTCGATCCCGCCCGGTGCCGCGGAAAAATGCGCTACTCTTCCCGAAACAGTAGCGCACGAAACACCGGTTCGCCGGCCAATCGTACCCGGCGTTCAAAGTGCGTACGGTAGTCCAGATCGTGTTCGGGCGACGCGGCCGGCACTTCCTCCGGCCGCGAGAATCCACCCGTCTCGGCCACGGCCGCCAACCCCAATTGGAAATACTCCTCGACGTCGGTCCAGAAATGCAATGCGCCGCCGGACCGCAGCGCCCGGCGGACCAGCCCGAGAAACCCTGGGTTCATGATCCGCCGCTTGTGATGCCGCTTCTTCCACCAGGGGTCCGGGAAATAAATGTGGACCGCCTCGACGCCTCCGTCGGGAAAACGCTCGGCAAACACCCTGTTGGCGTCGCCGGCCACAACACACGCATTGGTCAGGCCCGCAGCGGCCAGTCGGCTGGCTGCGAACTGCGCGTATTTGGCGACAATTTCAATCCCCAGGAAATTGTGATCTGGTTGCCGTGCGGCCGCGCCACGCAGAAACAAGCCCTTGCCGCTGCCTACCTCCACTTCCAAGGGCGCTCCTCGGCCAAAGATGGCCGCGGAGTTCCATGGCGTCGGCAATGCCTCGACCGAGCGCAGCTGGCGCGACAGGTCGACGCTGGTGCTGAGTTTGCGTAGCGCGCGACGAGGCATGGCGGTACATTCAAGCGGTGCAATGAAAGTCGTCCAACGACGATTGTACACTGCGGGCGGCGGCCGCTTGAATGCACCGCGCGGCTAGTTATCTGAAAACGCCAACCCGTTCAGCGCCCGAAGAAACGACTGTTGAGAGCTTTCAACACGCAGGGCAGGCTCGGTGCGAACCACCAGCCGGACCCAAACCTCGGGCAGGCCCGTCTCGTCGCGCTGCAATTGAAAGTGCCGCAAGGCGACCGTGCCAGAAAGCGTGCGCGGTTGGCCATCGTCCGCGGTCGCCACCGTTGCTGAGAGCGTGTCGCCCAGGCCTGGCACGGGCCGCCCGTGCCAATCGACAAACACCGCATGCCCTTGGCAGTTCCCCTGGCCGTCCAAGAATTCGACAAACACGCCGGCCGTCATGGCCTCGCGCAACAGAGACATGGCGAGCTCCTTCTCAATGTCGTTCGAAGCCGGATCGTCGCATACCGCGCCGTTGCACTAGCCAACGCGGGCAAAGTCTGCCGGTGCCAAGGCGCAGTCGGCGATTCATCCCTGGGCGCCCGGCCTTTGGAATGGACAGAGCATACTCCCCGTGCTTGCCGGCTGTAAAGCAAGCCGCACCGGCCGATGAAGGGCGAATCACCTCAAACCAACTGCCGTTACATGGTCTTTTCCACGACTACGTAGCGATGGGCCAACAAGTGCCCCTGCTCGACCACCCGCGGGCTGACCAGCAACCGCGCGTCGTCGTCCAGCGGCTCGCCTGCCCGCGCATGCAGTGAACGAAATCCGCCCAGCCACCAGCGGGCGTCGCTGATGTAGATCAGGTCGCCCACCTCAGCGTCGAGCGTTTGCATCACAGAGCGCGGCAGCCGGACCAGCAAGTAGCCGTCCGCCTCGGTCGGCAAATCGCTTGCCACCGCCAAAGGCAGCGCCACCGTGCGGCCCAAGTTTCGATCGTTCGGACGGCCACGTTTGAACTGCGCTCGAGCCTGGGGAATCGTGAAAACGTCGAGGCCCGCCTCGACGGGCGCCGGCTTCTGTGCGTCGAGCATGGCGATCGCCAACGCTAAGGCTGCCGCCACGGCCACCGTCGCTCCCACCATCAACCAGTTGGCGCCGGCGGCTGTAGACGGCGCAGTAAATGCCGCCGTCTCAGGAGCCAATACATACGCCAGCCCCAGTCCCGCCAACAGCACGAACCAAAACAGCGTTCGATCGCCCGGCCGGCGGCACCACGTGGAATGATCGAACCAGGTGATGGCAATCGCCAGCGGACCCGACACGACCAGCCCGAACAGCGCCCGCAGGTAGGGATAGCCCGTCTCCGGTCCCTCTCCGTGGCCCAAGGGGTAAATCAGGGCGGGCTTGTGCATCGAGGCCAGCATGGCGGCCGAGCCCAAGACCAGCGTCCAAAACGCACCCCGGGCGGTGAACTTTCGCCAGGTGATCGCCAAAAAGATGACGACGACCAGCGGCGGACTGATGGCCGAGGTGAAATAGCTGATCGCCTGATAGATCGAGTCGAAGCGATTGAACAGCGGCACCATCGCCACTCCCAGCAGCGTGGCCGCCAAGGCCGTCAACCGGGCCGCCGAGAGGTAGAACTTGTCGCTGCGGTTTGGCTGCACGGTGCGCCAGATGTCGTTGACCGCCACCGCCGAAACGGCCGTGATGTACGTGACCAGCGTGCTCATCAGGGCCGCCAAGATCGCGGCGATCACCACGCCGAACATGCCGGGCACGGTGCACACGATCCGCGACACGATCATGAAGATGTTGGTGGCCACTTCCGCTTCGCTAAGTTGGTCGGCCGCCGTGGCCGAAGCCAGCGCGCTCGTATCGAGTTGTCCGTGAGTTTGCATGCTGCGGCCGACCCAGCCGGCCCCCGAGACAGCCGCCGCCGCCAACGGCATCAGCACCACGATGGTCGCCAACATGGCCCGCCGACCGTCGCGGACGCTGCGGGCCGACAGGAACCGCATCAGGATGCCCTGATTGATGAGATAGAAGCCGAACGTGCCGACGATGGCGTCATTCCAAAAATCGCCTGCGGCGTGGAGGCCCGGCGGCTCGCGGAACTGCGCCAGAGGCATGCGATGCAGCGGCGGCAGCCCGTCCCAAAACCGTCCCCAGCCCCCCAGTTGCCACACTCCCACCGCGAACACCCCCAAGCCCACCGCCAACAACCAGGCCCCCTGCAACAGGTCGGTCAGCATCACCGAGTTTTGGCCGCCTAGAAACAGGTAGCCCACGCAGAATAGCGCCATTGCCGCCGCCCAGAGCATGACGCTCCAATTCTCCGCCGAGAGCGTCCCCAGTCCGCCGGCCAGCGACTCGCCCACCCCCACGATCGGGATCGTGCTGTGCAACAACAAACCAATGGTCAACAAATTGATGCCGATGTAGACCAGCAGGTACACCATCAACACCACGAGCACCGCCATCCGTGTGCGGCGGTCGAAACGGCGTTCGAAGTACTCCGGGATCGACAGCACCCGGCTGTAATACATAATCGGCAGCCAACCCAAGAGGAACGCCGGTTGTACGAACCATTCGTTGGTGTACGGCATCATCGAACAAAAACCGAACCTAAAACCCAGCTCGGAATACTGTTGAAAGCTGTAGGCTCCGACCAACGTGGCCACGCACGACACGGCCACCAGCCACCAAGCGTAGCGCTGCCCGCCGAAGAAGAACTCGTGGCTGGTGCGGGTGAAACGGCCGGCCCACCAGCCGCAGGCGATCACGGCCACGAGGTAGAACGCAATGGCGACCCAATCCAGGGGCTGTATGGAAGAATTCATTGGGCCGTCGCGATCCACAATGCGTGCAGACCGGCAAAGGCGGCCAGCAGACCCGCCAATTGCACCGCCAGGCGCCGTTCCTGCGTACCGGCCGCCAGCGCCCCCTGACGGAAAAAGATCCACAGCGTCCCCAGGGCCACGAGTGCTCCCAGGCCGTAGTGGTACGCCCACGATTGCCACGCGGTGTTCGCCCAAATCGCGTTGGCCAAGAGCGTCATGCGGAACGGCTCCGGACAGCGTCGCGCTGGTTCACCTGGTCCAGCAGTTGCTGTACCCGCTCTTGCAGCGTTCGCGTCAAATGTTCGAGCGCCGCCCGATTGCCCTTCTGCGTCACCAACACCGGCTCGCCGAAGGTCACCACCCCGCGCCGCGCACCGCGCACCCCCGCCGTCGGCGCATTGAGCACGTCCTCTTCAAATTTGTCGATCGTCTCGGCGATTCGTTCGATCGTCGGCCGTTCGCGGACATAATCGCCCGGATAGCTGTACAACTGCGTGGCGATGAACAAGTCCTCCATCTGACGCGACAACGTCATTTGCCGTGAATCGTCGGCCGGCAACTCCAATTGGCGGTCGATAATCTCTTCTCGCAGCGCCTTGACCCGTTCGGGCACGGTGGCGTTGCCGGGCTGCAAGCTGTAGGCGTCCTCGTGCCGCTGCAAAATCGCGTCGGCCAGCGCCGGCACGCGAGTTTCCAGCGACCCCTTGCCCGCCGCGCCCAGGAATTGCGTTTCGCGCTGCGTGAGCATCGCCTCGGCGAAGCGGTAGATGCGGTCGACCAACGGCAACTCGGGCTCGGCCCGCAGGCCCACCTTTTGTTCCAAGCGGCCCATCACCTGCTGCAATTCAGGCGAAGGGTCGCGGATGTATTCGTACTTGAGCGCACAGGGGAAACAGGCTACCGGTCGGTTGCTGCGTTTGGCGGCGCTGGCGGCAATGGCGGCCGTGCCGTCACGAAACGTAGTGACGCGGTCATTCAGGTGGTATACGTCTCCCTCGGGAAACACCACCAGCGGGTGCGAACTGGCCGAGAGAACCTGCACCGCTTGTTTGAAGGCCTGCAAGTCCGTCCCTTCGCGGTTGATGCTGAAGCAGCCGTGCTGCCGCCAAATAAGCCGGTCGAGCGGCTTGGCCATCCCGAAGACCTGCCAGGCGGTCATCACGTAACACGGCCGCCTGAGCCGGGTCAGGGCTTCCCAGAGTAAATAGCAATCGGCGTGGCCTGGATGGTTCGGAGTGATCAAGATGCCAAGATTGCGCTGCATCGCCTGTTGCACGCGCTCGACCCCCTCGACGCGAATCGACAACACACGTTCCCATTTCACTTGCTGATAACGGCGAAACGGCTGCCAGACCCGCATCCAGAACGGGCTGGGAATCGGAGACCACCATCGCGGCGGCTTGCGATATGGCTGACGATTCATGTGTAACGGGTACCCCCCGCGATGCAATCGTTGACAGTTGGATCGTTGGTACTACACAGTCCCAATTTGACTTAGGGGCCGCCAAACAACCTGGCAACGGCCCACTCATTCCCGTTGATTCCAGCACACCGAAGAGGTTGTTGGTTGGACTCTTAAAGCCTCCCCCTAGGATGTCGAAATAACGCCTCTTGGCGCAAGATATCGGTAACCCCATGGGCATACAACGCGAATTGGGGCGGACCGGCGCGAAAAGACGGTTTGTGAAGAATCGGCTGTCCCAGCCGCCTCGGCGTCCACTGGCCATCGTCGCCCGGCCCATCATCAGAGCCCGGGAAACAACGTCGCCCGAGTCCACAGGTGCGCCGATTCGACGCCTCTGAGCCGCCAAGAAGCGCGGCGTTTGTGGTCCCGCTGGTTGCGGGTTCAACCTGCGATTTGCCTGCATGGCCGCCCGATCCGCCGTTGCACCGTACTCGCAGCGTTGCCCGGATGGTGGTGGGCAGATGCCGTAGGCCGAGAAGGTGGGCCGTCGGGTGGCGCCGATGCGACGCCGCAGAGCCGCCCCAAAAGCACGGCGTTTCTCACTGCAATCGCTGCCGGCAGTGGCCTTGCCCGCCATGTCGCAAAGTCATACACTACGGCACGTTCCGGCAAGGCGATAGGCCCGATTCATGGCGCCATTACACTCCAGGCGCTCCCTGGAGAGGCGACCGGCGGGCCGTTCGTATTGTCGTAAGACGCGGCCGGTCCGCGCGGATCGCCAGTTTTTTCGCTCGTCCGCCGACGAGCGTCCGCGACGCGGCCCCAACGCACGCTCACATCCCGTCGGTCGGGCTTGCTCGCCGTCGAGGGCCGATCTGGGGGGGAAGGATTGCCAGGCATGTGGGATTTTGAGCCGCTCATTCACCACACGGTGGTCATTGCGCAGCAAGGTAATGGCCAGGCCTCGCCGCTGGGCAGCACGCTGTTTGTGTTCGCCCCGATCCTGCTCTTGTTCTATTTCCTCATCATGCGGCCACAGCAGCGCGAACAGCAGCAGCGCCGTGGGATGCTGGAAAAACTCAAGAAGAACGACCGCGTCATCTTCGGCGGCGGTATTTACGGTGTGGTGACCAATGTGCATCGAGAGGCGGACGAAGTGACCGTCCGCATCGACGAACAAAACAACACCAAATTGCGAGTCACCGTCGGTTCGATCCTCAAAGTCTGCGGCGAAGAGCCCGCCAGCGGCGAAAAGTAATTCCCCATTCATCGACATCCCGTCACCGCGGCAAACGGGTCGCGGCCAGCCCATCGTGAAGGAAGCCTAGCCCATGTCGCCGTACGTGACGCTGCTGATTGTGGTCGCCATCCTCGTCGTACCCATCTGGCTGGGCAACGTGCTGGCTCGCCAGTTTCGCATGCCGGACCACGGCTGGAAGATTGGATTGGTCCTCTTCGCACTGTTAGCTGGCAGCGTGGTGACGTTTACCGGCTGGCCGCCTAAGTTGGGCATCGACCTCTCGGGCGGCGTAATCTTGGTTTATCAGGTCGACCAGAATCAGCCCGACAAGGACGTAGACGTCGAAAAGCTGATTGCCGCGGTCAGCAGGCGCGTCAACCCCGGCGGCGTGCGCGAAGTCACGATTCGCCCCTATGGCGAAAACCAAATCGAGATCATCATTCCCGAGGTGGACGCCGAGGAAATCAAGCGCATCGAACGCAAGATCAGCAGCATCGGCTCGCTGGAGTTTCGCATCGTCGCCAATCGCCGCGACCACGACGCCATCATCAATCAGGCCCGCGAGGTCCGCGGCCGCGACGTCCGCAACGCCGACGGCAAGGTCATGGCCCGCTGGGTCCCTGTCGATCCTTCCGAGTCCGATTCGTTCGCCGGCGACCCCGACGTGGCCACGCGCCCCGGGGCCAAAGAGGGCGAATTCGAGGTTCTGCTGGTCATGGACGAGTTCAACGTGACGGGTGAGTACCTGAGCCGGGTAGGCGGCACGTCGGATGACGTCGGCCGGCCGGCCGTGGCGTTCAACTTCAACAGTCGAGGCGCGCAGCTTTTCGGCCAGCTCACCACCGCAAACTTGCCCGACCGCGTGCAAGGGTTTCATCGCAAACTGGCGATTATGTTGGACGAACTGGTCGTTTCGGCGCCGCGGATCAATAGCGCGATTTACGACAGCGGCATCATCGAAGGGAGCTTTACCCAGGAGCGAGTCGACACTTACGTAGGCGTGCTCAACGCCGGCAGCTTGCCGGCCCAATTGGAGAAAGAGCCGATCAGCCGCCTGACCACCGGCCCCACGCTGGGCCGCGACATGATCGTCAAGGGGCAGCGGGCCACGGTCATCTCGATGATCGCCACGGCCGTGTTCATGCTGATTTATTATCGCTTCTCGGGCATCATGGCCTGCTTCGCCTTGGTGCTCAATTTGATCCTGCTCTTGGCCTGCATGATCGTCATCAAGGCCGCCTTCACGCTGCCCGGGTTGGCGGGCATGGTGCTCACGATCGGCATGGCGGTGGACGCCAACGTGCTGATTTATGAGCGGATGCGGGAAGAATTGCAGCGCGGGGCCGCCTTGCGGATGGCGATTCGCAACGGCTTCGACCGGGCCTTCAGTGCCATCTTCGACTCGAACCTGACCACGCTGATCACCGCCGTGGTGCTCTACGTCATCGGCACCGATCAGATCAAAGGTTTTGCCGTAACGCTGTTCTTGGGCATCGCCATCAGCATGTTCACGGCCATTTTCTGCGTCCGCGTGCTGTTTGAGATCGCCGAGCGCCGCGGTTGGATTCGCGAGCTGAAGATGATGCAAATCGTCGGCGAGACGAAGTTCGATTTCGCGAAAATCGCGCCCATGTGCATTGCCTTGTCGCTGGGGGTGATCGGTGTTGGTTTGGCAGCCGTCGCCGTGAGGGCCCAGCGCGGCGACCTGTTGGACATCGACTTCACGGGCGGCGTTTCGGTGCAACTGTTGTTCGATCAAGACCAGACCCAAGACATCGCCACGGTTCGCCGGCAAGTCAGCGACGCCCTGCCCGACGTGGCCGTATCGGACATCCAGGTGACGGGCGAAACACCCGGCACGCGGTATTTGATCAATTCTTCGGAGCGCGACCTGGATCAGGTCGAGAACAAGCTCAAAGAATTGTTCGGAGACAAGTTGGTTTACAACCGGATGACGGTCGAATCGGCCACGACCATCGAAGGCACATTGCGAGCCACTGGGCCCAGCGCCGACGCGGCCCCCGCTACGGACGCCGCCCAACCGGCCGGCGGAGCACAATCGCGATATGCAGCGGCTGACGACAACTTGATCGCATCGGCCGGGACTGTGAACGACGTCTTGTTGGCCACCATGGCCGTCGGCCAAGACGCTGCGGCCGAATCTCCCGCGACCGAAACCCCGGCCGCCGCTGCCACGGCCCCGGCGGACCCGGCCGCTGCCGAGCCACAGCCACCCGCGGCCGAAGCGCCCGCAGCCGAAGCGCCGGCCCAAGCGTCCCCCAGCGGCGCCGATCAGCCGACGCCGTCGGCGCCTGACATCAATGTTTTCGCTGGTGGCGCCAAGGCTGTGTTGGCATTTACCCAGCCGATCAGCCCCGGCGCCCTGCAGGACCGATTGGAACAGGTGCTCGGCAAGGCGGAGATGTCGCTTTTGCCGGCCGACGGCGGTGACTTGAGTTCCGAGCCACGCCAGCGCTGGGAGCTGAAGGTGGCCGAGAAGCTGGAGACCGTGCAACCCGGCCTGGCCCGCTTGGCTCAGGAAATGGAGCAGCAGCCGTTCTTTCCCGCCAGCACCATGATCGGCGGGGCGGTGGCCGACAACACGAAGCTGCTGGCACTGTACGCCATGTTGCTCTCCATTCTGTTCATGGTCGCTTACATCTGGGTGCGGTTCGAGCGGCTGGTGTTCGGCGTAGCTGCCACGATCGCCTTGATCCATGACGTGCTGGTGACGTTGGGGGCGGTGGCCCTGAGCATTTTCCTGGCTCCGGCGCTGGGGCCCGTGCTGTTGATCGATCCGCTCAAAATCAACCTGCCTATGATCGCCGCATTTCTGACGATCGTCGGCTACTCGATCAACGACACCATCGTTACGTTCGACCGGCTCCGCGAAATCCGCGGCAAGAGCCCGAACCTGACGCCCGAAATGGTCAATCAGGCGATCAACCAAACGCTGGCCCGCACGATCTTGACTTCGTTGACGGTCATGCTGGTCGTTTTCATCCTGTACATTTTCGGCGGGCAAGGGATTCATGGCTTCGCGTTCGCGATGATCGTGGGCTGCCTTGCGGGCGTGTACAGCACTGTGTTCATCGCCACGCCGATCGTGCTGTGGATGATGAAGCAGAAGCCAACTCCTTCGGTGCGATCGGCGGGCCGCCAGGCGCCGGCCTCGCCGACTCGGGTAGCGTAGTGCCGCGACGGCGCACCGAACCTGGCAGCTCGATCATCGGCCGCGTCGGACGGCATGTTCACGCCTGGCGGCTTCGTCTCGTCCGGTGGAAATCCGCAGCCATTTCTCAGACTGCTGTATCGTGATAGCCGACGCCCCAAAAAGGGTATCTGGCGGACAGCCGCCAGCCATCGCTCGATGCTTGGTGGCTGGACTACTAACGGAATGGTAGATTACTCGCCATGCGTTTGCGTGCGGGTGGGCACAAATCATCGCTAGTGGCCATGCCACGGCCAAGCGTCTGGGCGAGACGCGCAATTACCAACCGCGAAACGATGACTGGCGCCGGCCTTCGTGATTCCCATTTCCGCGTACTCATGATTTATGACGCTGCGACGGGAATACGCCCGTTTGCCCTGGCGCTGAACGACGCTGGCTTTGTACTGGAGAGCCGCCGAACGCTGGCCGCGGCCGCCTTCGAGCTTCATCGCGGTGATTTTCCGGTGGCGGTCGTTCACCAGGGCCCTGACGCTTCAGAATTCGAAAACCTACTGGCCGCCGATCAGGAGATCGCCGTCCGCGGTAAGCTGGTGGTGTTGGCCGACCGGGGCACGGTCTCCACCGTCAAGTCGGCGGTCAACGGCGGCGCGTTCGCATACGTCGAAACGGCCGACGGCCCTGACGCATTGCTCCGACAGGTTCGCCGTGCGTTTCGACAGGCGCTTGGGCAACGGGCGCTGGCTGCTGCGGCTCAATCGCTCAACGGCGCCAGCAACGGGGGAGTTACGCGGTTTCAGCGGCTGATTCAACACATGCCGGTCATGATGAACGCCTTCGACGATCAAGGTCGCGTGGTCGCCTGGAACCGCGAGTGCGAGCTGGTGACCGGCTATTCGGCCGACGAGATCATCGGCAACCCGCACGCCGTGGAACTGCTATACCCCAATGCCGAGTATCGGCGGCAGATGATGACCGAGTGGTCACACTCGGGCGATTTCCGCAACTGGGAGTTAGAGTTAACCTGTCAGGACGGCTCCAAGCGAACCGTGGCCTGGTCGAATATCTCGTTGGCCCTGCCGATCGACGGCTGGCACAGTTGGGCCATCGGCGTGGATGTCACTGACCGGCGTCGGGCCGAAGAGGAGCTGCGCGCCCGGGGCGCCGAATTGGTCCGGGCGATGCGTCTGGCCTCGCTGGGCGAACTTGTGGCCGAGTTGGCGCATGAGGTCAAGCAGCCGCTGTATGCCATCGCCAATTACTGCGACGCCATGCGGCAGTATCTGGCGACCGAACCAATTCAAGCGCCGGAGCGTACTAGTCACTGCCTGGATGAGATCATCGATCAAACGCGGCGCGCAGCCCAAGTGGTCGACCGGGTGCAGCGCCGCATCGCGCAGGTCCGAACACAACCGTCGCCCCATGCGTTGGCAGCCATCGTGCGTGATGCCATCGGTTGGTTGACCAGCGACGTAAAACGCCACGGCGGTCAGGTTGTCTCGCGGGTGTCCAGTAAACTCCCGCAGGTTCTAGTAGACCGGGTGCA
>CAYWTU010000056.1:0-11171 GCA_964461275.1 uncultured Pirellulales bacterium
AGACTTCCTTCCAGACGGGCGTCATCACCATCAGCGTCAGGAACATCGCCACGGCCGTGATCACCTGGCTGGGCGGCAATTGCTGCGTACCCAGCGCCTGGCGCAGCAGCCCCAGTACTACGATGATCCGCACGAAACAGGTGGTCATAATGAGCGCCGCCGGCGCCAGGCTGAGCACCGTCAGCAGGATCATCACCTGGATGGTCGAAGTCAGCCGCTCGGGGCTGGTCCAAGCCTCGGGACCGCCGCCCAAGAGCGGCACGGTTTCGATTGCCGCGGGACTATTCGACGAATCCTGAGCCATCGCTTGCGGGCCAGATGCCGTCAGCACCACGACGCAAACGACCGCGCTTTCGATCAGGGACCTACGCCACATGGGTCGCCTCCTGAACGCGGCCGCCCAACAGGCCCCGCCGCGTCGGCGGCCCCGACCGATCGACAAAGCCCGGGGCGTGCGGCTCGGCGCCCAGTTCGTCGAGCATCTTACGGAACGTGGCCGTAGCGCTCTCGGGCCGTCCCTGCTGACAAAGGGCCGTCAGCCGGTCGACCTCGCGAGGCTCGGTGATCTCGGTGAGCGTCTCGGCGCCGCTGGGCGTAACGCCGACCAGCAGCAGCTTGCCCCCGCAGCGAATGAGATACACCTGCTGTTTGCCGGGCAGTGGCGTCCGGCCCAAGATGTCAAGCGCCTCGCGCGGCAAGAGCTGCAGTCCCTTGGGATTGCCTCGGCGGAGGACCACGATGACGACAAAAAACAACCCCAGCACGATGGCCAGGCTGCTGGCAACGGTCACCAGCGACGGAAGGTTTGCGGTCGGCGCGCGGCGCGCCGACGATGGACCGGGATTGCGGAGCCGCGACGCGCCGGCGCCCCGCGGCGGCAGCGGTGTGCGGACGGCCCCGCTGTGGCCGGCGGCCGACGGGCCGGGTTCCGAATCGTGGGCCGCCGAGTCGGTGTGGCCGCGTGGTCTGTCGTCGTCGACGGGGGAGGCGTCGGCCGCCGCCAGCGCGCTGGCGGCGTTGTCAAGCGTCAGGGCATGGTAGCCGGCCGTCGTTGACGATTCGCTGGTAATCGCGCGGCGCGAAACGGGTTGGGCTTCGACCGCCGACGAAGTCGCGCCCACCAGAGATCGCGCACCGTCGCGCGCCGGCTGCGCGAATCGCACCTGCCCCGTGGACCTGCTCGGTTGTTCTACGGCGCGCGCGTGCGGCTGATGGCGGGTGTCTTGCGCGCTCGCCACGCCGGCGCAAAGCCGGCACGCCAGAATCGTTGCCAGTAGGAACCGGGCCGTTTGCATCCGTGCAAGACCGGGGAAAGGGAACGAAAATGGATCGGACAAGGACAAGGCGTGATGAGCGGGCTAACCGGCGGCGGCGGCCTCGCCGGCGATTAATTCAGCGACGCGGACGCAAAAATTATCGTTGAGAACCAGCACCTCGCCCCGAGCCACCAACCGGCCGTTGACGTAGATGTCCACCGGATCGCCGGCCAGCTTGTCGAGCGGCACCACGGACCCCTTGCGGAGTTTAAGTACGTCCTCGAGGTACATTTCCGTGCGGCCCAGTTCAATCCGCAGGTCCAACTCCACGTCGCGGATCAGGTCGAGCGTGGCGGCTTCAGTCGAGGCAGGCGCCCCGCCAAATTCGTCCAACTTGAAGGGCAGGACGTTGGGCGGGAGCGCGTCGTCGGGTTGGTCGACGCTGGCCAAGGCTTGCGTGGCCTGATTAAGCAGGAATTCCAAGTCGGCGGGCTGAATCTGTGGCTCGCGCGAGACAGAAGCCGGCGGGGCTGTCGGCTTGGGAGGCGCGGCGGTTGCCACGGGCGGGGCCTTCTTGGCCAGCAGGGCTTCGATGTCCGACTGGCTGACGATGTTGTTGGCGTTTTCCTCGGCCGCCGTCGCCTTGCCGCCGCTGGCCACGAGTGCGTCGACTTCGTTGGGGTTCAGTTGGCCGCCGGCCGGCGCGTCGGGTTTGGCCGATTTGCTCTGCGCCAGCAGTTTTTCGATTTCATCTTGGCTGATTTGATCGCTGTCGTCGGCCATGGCTTCCATTCCTTCCAGGTCGCGACCCGGCTGATTGGCCGCCGTCGCATCCGGCGACGGGCGGACAATGGGTGCGACCTAGTACGACGAAATGACGAGACGAGTGATGAGCAGTACGGCACGGCCGTGATGCCGGTGCCGGTGGGTTGTCGACACGCCGTTGCGCCGGGACGGGCTGCGATTGCGTTGGGAACCTACTGTTCCTGGAACGAGAATTCGCTGAACACCACCGACCGCAGCAACGTCTTGCCGAGAGTCCGATTGGTTTTCTCTAAAATCTGCCTTTTAATCAATCCCAAACCGGGGTCGGCCAGATCATTGCGGTTCATACTGCGGATGATCACCAGCACCTGGTCGCGATAGCGGTGCTTGTGTTTCTCGAATCGGGTGTCGAAATCGGACATCTGCGCCGTGTTGACGGCCCCGTACAGGTGGAAATCGATGTACCAGGTGGTGTTGGAGTCGGGGCGATACGACGTCACGCGGAACTCGCCCAGGTCAACCTCCGCCTGCTCTTTCTCCTTGCCTTCCGTGTCTTTGTCGTCCGCGTCCTTAGACCCTTTTTCCTCGTCCGCCGAATCTGCCGATTTTGACTCGGCCTTGGCGACGCCCGGCGCCGCGGTGGGACCGTACATCCAGGCCAGCAGGCATTCGCCCACAACCACGACCACAATGAACCCGCCGACCTTGATGAGCGAGGCGAGGCCCGACTTGGGCTTGGCGGCAGCTTCGGGTTGGGCTTCCGGGCTTGTTTCGGCGTCGGCCATGGCGGTCCCCTTTGCAATTGGGAGGTCGAATTCAGTGGGTGTTGGATAACGTTACAGTTGCGCAGGTGCGTAACGCTCGGCTCGCTCCTCGGGCGTGCCGACGAATTCTTCCGTCAGCTCATCGAGCATGAACACCTCGACGCGGGAGTTGGCTTTGAGCAACTGGGGGTCGTCCGAAATATGGCCCGGCTCGTTCGGACCGGCCACGCTGATCCGCAGCCGCTTCTGTTCGATTCCCAAGGCCACCAGTTCCTCCATGGTGCGGCGGCAACGGGCGTAGGCCAGATCCCAGGCGTCCTGCGGCGCGTCGGCACGGGCCTCTATCTTGGCGGGCGTGTGGCCGCGAATTTCAATTTTTTGCGGTTTCCCCGATAGGTCGGCAATGGCCAGTTTCAGGTCGGACCGCTGGTCGTCGTTCAAACCTGCGGCGTCGTCCTCAAAGAAAATGATCCCGCCCTTCGTGACGTGTTCGCCGCGGCGCAGCGAGCGCACTTCGTTGAAATCGCCGATGGGCGATTTGGTTTTTGTCCCGCCTTTTTTGACGTCCGCGTTTTTGGAATTGCCCGAGAACGCTTTTTTCGACGTCGTGGTGCTCGACGGCGACACACGCCCCGGTCCAAAGCTGCGGGCCGGCTCCTTTCCGAACTGCTTTTGCAGCGCCGTGACGGCGGTTTTGATTTTTTCTTCGGTCTTCAGTTCGCTCATCGAGACGAGCATGATGAAGAACGTCAGCAGCAGCGACATCATATCGCCGTACGTCATGACCCATTCGGGAACGCCGGCTGGTGCGTCTTCTTCAATGGCCATGGCGGCACGCGTTGGACGGGGTTGCGGTGGCGGTGCGCTTAGGCCGCCTTTTCCTGGGCGCCGGCCCGCAGTTTGGGCGGCAGGAACGAGCTGAGCTTCTGTTCGATCACGCGAGGGTTGTCGCCCGACTGAATCGCCATCACTCCGCGGATGATGATCTCCATGCCGGTCAACTCGAGCTTGTTATACAAGCCTAGCTTGTCGGCGAGCGGGAGGGCGACGGCGTTGGAGATGATGGCGCCGTATAGAGTGGTAATGAGGGCCACGGCCATGCCGGGACCGATGGCCGCCGGGTCCGACATGTTCCCGAGCATGATGATCAGCCCCAGCAATGTTCCGACCATGCCCATCGCCGGGGCGTATTTACCCATCAAATCGAGCATTTGCTTGCCGTCCTTGTGGCGGCTGGCCACCGCTTCCATTTCAGTCCGCAGGACCGCTTCAATCGTTTCCGGCTGCGTGCCATCCACCGCCATTTGGATGCCGGTCACAATGAACTTGTTGTCGATCTGGCCGAGTTTGCTTTCCAAGGCCAAGAGACCCTCGCGGCGGGCTGTTTCCGCCAGTTCGACGATGGTTTTTATCAGTTTAGCGGTGTCGGGCGCCTTATTGAGAAAGGCCTTGAGAAACACCTTGGGCAGCGAGAGGACGTTCTTTAGTGGAAAGCAGAGCATCACCGCCGCCACCGTGCCGCCGCATACGCACACGACCGACGGCAGGTCGTAGAAGATCTTGAAGCTGGCCCCGGCCGCGATGACCGAAAAGCCAAACGCGCCCATAACGGCGATCACACCAACGATTGTGGCGATATCCATGGCAGTGGGTCTATTCTGCAGGCCGCCCGGGGCCGGTCGGCCGCGACCGATGCGGGTCGGTCACGACGAAGCGAGAGGCGGTTAAAGTTTGGTGTCGGACGATGGTTGGGAGTACGTGTGGGTGACTGCTTAGCCCCCGGTCAGTGACCGGGGGTCGGAATCGTGTTGACGGAACCCATTCATTGATTGCGTGTGTGCGATAGACGAATGCTTTGGTCCGTCCAACCCCCCGTCACTGACGGGGGGCTAAGAGGCTCTCTCCGCGGGCGGGGGGATCAAGTGTTTGGCACGCTGATATTCCACAACCAGCCGCAGCACCTCGTCCATCGGTTCCTGGACCACCAACCGGTCGCCGGTGGTCATGGTGACGAACGTGTCGGGCCGCGACTCGACGTAGCGAATCAACTCGGCGTTGACCAAAAACGGTTCGCCGTTCAAACGATGGACCTTGATCATCCTGGTAAAGCTCCTGGCGCCGCCGGGGCGACGACCGGCCGCACGACCGCCATAACCGGCGCGTGCGGCGCAGCAACGACCGCCGCGGCCGCGCAGCTTCTCCCCACGCGGCAGGCCGGCGGCCGGCCGTGGGTAGCTACGTAGATATAGCTTTCGATTCAGCTTGCGCCGGCGTCGAATGCCGGGCGGGGATTACCGCCGCAGGTTCAGCAACTCGTCCAGCAGGTTTTGCGCGGCGGAAATGACCCGGGTATTCCCCCGGTACTGCGTAGACGCCAGGATCAGATCGATCAGATTCTTCCCGATATCCGTGTTGGACAGTTCCTGTGCCCCGGCAATCACGCTGCCGATCCCTTGTTCGCCCGGGTTGCCTTCGATCGGCAGTCCCGAGTTCACCCCCGGGGCATAGGCGTTTTCACCCTGCTGAATGAGGCCCGAGGTATTGGCGAAGCGCGCCAAACGAATCTGGCCTAGATCGCGCGAGGCGCCGTTGTCGAACACCCCCTTGATCGTGCCGTCCTCGCCCACCAAGAAGCCGGTAAGCTGTCCTGGTGGAAAACCGTCGGTTCGCGGCGCGGCCAAGGTGTTGCTGCTGGTGGCCAAACCGGTGACCTGCGCCCAGTCGAGCGAAACTTGCAGCGGCGAGTCGGCCGGACTGTCCTCGCGGAGAATCGACATGATGACGTTGTCGGTGGTGCTGCCGGTTTGCAGACGGCCGGTGCCGTCGAACCGGACCAAGCCGGTGCCGATGTTGATCTCCGAACCGCTGGAGGGGCTGTTGTCGGTCGAATCGGCGTACCAGCGGTAAACCGTTTCCGAGTCGCTGCGGCTTTCCAGGGCGACGGTCAGGCGGACGTTGATGGCGTCGCCCAATGAATCGAAGACCCGAAACGTGGTCACCTGACCGGCGCCCTCGGCAGCTTGCGTCGATTGAAAACCGAGGTCAATGTTCGACGCCTGGCGGAAATCGCTGTTGGTGATCTGCAGGGCGTTGTATTCGCCCGTGTTGGAAATCACTTTCAAGCGGCCGTCGGCAGTGACCGTGACGCCAGGGCTGGAGCCGCTGGCGTCGGCCGGCGGATCGGTGTCATCGGTGTGCTCCAGAACGCCCATCGCGTCGGTCATGAACCGCGTCAGGTCGCTGATCTTGGTGCCCGTGCTGCTCCCGCTGGGTCCTTCGATGTCGAGCGTCTTGGTGGCCACAACCGGCTTGGACGATCCGGTCCCCTTGCGGACCACCAAGTCCAGGTTGCCAACCTCAAAGACGTTCGAGTACGTTTCCGTGGCCGCGTCATATTGGATCACCTCGACCAGCGGAGTATTGCTGGCAATTCGCGGCCCGACAAAGTCGAGTTCCTTGTTGTCCGAGATGTCGGCGTCTGAATTGTTGTCCGAGAACGTGACGGCGGCCGAGCCGCTGAATTCGGCGACGAGACGAAAGTCGCCAGGCGAGGAGGCGCTGTTGCGGTACAGGCGGCGGGTGGTCCAGCCAGACCCGGGCGCCTCCAAATTGGAGACGTCGATCCACTGGCCGGTCACGCTCACCGAAGAACCGATCTTGATCGGTCGACTTTCGGTTCCCGCGGGATTCACCAGGTCGCCGCCCGCCGCGGCGTTGGACCAGGTCATGTAATAGGTGTACTCACCGGTGAGCGTGTTGGTGTCGAGCGTGGGCCGATCTTCTGCGTCGGCGTCCGACGTGGTGTCCACGTACGTCGTCGTCGACGTGACGTCCAGATCGTCTTCAATGAGGTAGAATGTGCTCGGGTTGTCAGGAGTGTTGCGGTAGATCCGCATGTGCAGGGCGCCAGACGCCGGCAAGCTGCTGAGCGTGATGGTGTCGTCCGATCCGCCAGTGGCCTGCGTGATCGTCGTCGAGGGCGTTCCTTCCAACATGTAGTTGCCGCCGCCGGCGTCGTCCACATAGACGATCTGGTAAGAATACGTGGTGCTCGCCGTCAGGGCGCCGGAGGCGGTGTTGCTGGCGGCCGTGCCGACGCCGCCCGTGGCAGGGGCAGCCGACGGCGCCGCGGCCGTCGCCGCGCCCGTGGGGACGGTGGTGGGCGCGGTCTGCGAACCGTCGCCCAGCGCGTCGCTCTGGAGAATTTCAGACAGCGTGGAGGTGTCGCCCGACGGCGAGAGGTTGCCCGTCAACTCGACTTCCGACGTGGCCTGCGCCACGAGCGAGTTGCCCAGCGGCACCTCGATCGGCGTCAGGCCGGTCTCTTGAATCTGAAAATTCTCGTCCACGCCGTAGCCCAACACCCGCTCGCCGGTCGAGGTGACCAACTCGTTCGAGGCGTTGATCTGAAACACACCGTTGCGGGTGTAGAGCTGTTCGCCCTGGCTTCCCTGAATAATGAAGAACCCTTCGCCCTGGATGGCGAAGTCGGTCGACGACGAGCTGAGCTGGATGGTTCCCTGGTCGAAGTCAGGCGTCACCGCGGCCACTTGGACGCCGAGGCCCGTTTGTCGGGGGTTCGTGCCGCCGTTGGTGTCGGTGGGCGCCGAGCCCAGGCCCAAGGTTTGCAAGAACTGCGTGGCGAACACGACGCTGCTGGCCTTGAAGCCGACGGTGTTCGAGTTGGCGACGTTGTTGCCCACCACGTCGATCGTGGTTTCGGCGGCCGTTAGGCCCGTGGTGGCGGTGCTGAGCACGGAGGAAAGACCCATGGCTGGTCTCCTTGTTTCTGAGGTGGTTGTCGTTCTGTTCCGGGTTTAATGCCTTTGTGCCGACGTTGCGGGACGCCGGCGCCAAGGGGGTTTCATTTCGTGATTCGTTTTTGGCGGTTCGGACCCCCGGTCAGTGACCGGGGGCTAAGAACTACGCGGCTTCGTCGCCTTCGATGGTCCGCAAGTTGTCCAAACGGACCTTCTTGTCGCCGACGTGCAGTTGCGGCGCGCCGTCGACCACCGACACCGAATCGACCTTGCCTTGCACGGTCTTGCCGTCGTCGGTCAGGGCATCGACCTGCTTGCCGATCAGCGTGGCCGCGTTGGACAACGTCTGTCCCAACAAGACGGCGCTGAGCGTTTCGGTCATTTTGTCGGTGGCCCCGATGTTCCGAATCGTGCTCATCTGTTCCAGGATCGCCTGGTTGTCCGTGGGATTGAGCGGGTCCTGATTCTGCAATTCGGCGATCATCAGCTTCAGGAACTGATCGATGTCCAGGTCGCGCAAGGCGTCGTCCTGAGTTTTCCTGCCGGTCGAAGTGGTGTTGACGGCGCCGCCATTGGGGCTGAGCTGCGTGACAGGGGGCGTGGTGGCCATGGTTGGGTGGGGGGTAAGGTGAGGTGGTGGTTGGTGGCGGGAAAGATCAAATCACGACGTTCAGTCCGCCGCGGTCGTCGAAGATGCGCGGCGCGGCGGGCGCCGTGGCGGCTGCGGCGGCTGGAACAGGACGGCGTTGGGCGCCATTGCGCGACGGACCGTTGCCGCCCGTTTCATACGGCTGTCGCTGATCGCCAGGCTGCTGCGTCGGGCCGCCGGTCGGTTGGTCTGAAACGTCGACGTCGAAGCGTTCCAGGCGAATCGATTGCTCCGCCAGCCGATCGCGCAAGGCCGGCACGTTTTCCAGCAGCACCGCCCGGGCCGTTTCAGTCTCGGCGGTGAGTTGGGCCTGCATGACGCCGTCCTTGACTCTGATCTCCATCCGCACGGCGCCCAACTCGGGCGGCGTGAGCCGCAGTCGCAACACACCGCCGCCGTCGCCGGCCGACTGCATGGCCTTGCTGACCCGCTGGATCAGCCGTTGCCGCTCGGCCTCGTTGAGGTTCTGCGTTTGTGCGGTGACGTCGACGTGCCGCAAGTGATGTACAGCCGAGCGGGGCGCCTCAGTCGAAGGCGTTATGGCTGTGGGGCCGCTCGGAGCGCCGTTGGTGGGAAGCGTGGCTTCGTTCGTCGGTCGCGAGGCGTGTTCGGTCGGCACCGCTTCGACCGCGGCATCTAGCGTTGCCACAGTGGGTGAGCCGTCGACAGCAGTTGCATCGCCCGCGACCGCGTTCGGATCGTTCGCGCTCACTGGCGCGGCCCGTGCGCCGCCAACCGCGGCAACTTCGCGAGCGCCGCTGGCAGCCGATCGGGCGCCTCGGGAAGTATCGCGCGGTTCAGCTTCTGGCGCCGGTTGAGGCTCGACCGACGCTTCGACCTCGTTCTCAATCGCGACGGAGGCATCAGTCGCCGCAGGGGTTTCGGTTTCCGCTGAAGCACTTTGCGCCACAGCGGTTGCAGGCTCCTTGGCGATCGTCCGCGTTGCGGCGTCCGCCGCCGGACGCTCTTCCGCCGTACCCTTGGCGGTCGGTTGTGGGTCGCCTGCCGCGTCCGCGATGGGCGCCGGCGCTTCGACCGCCGCGTCCGTGGCCGGTTTCGCTTCGATCACGGTTTCCGCCGGCTGTTCGACCGCTTCCGTTGCGGCCTCCGTCTTTCCGGCCGCCAATTTTTCGGCGTCAACCGGCACTTCCTTGCCCGGAACCGACTTGACCGCCTTGGCCGGCTTCTGCTCGACAACCGTCGCCACCACGGGCGACTCGGAGGAAGCTTCGGCAATTGGTTCGACCGGCGGTGGTGGTGCGGTGGCTTCGACCACGGCCGAGACGGCGGCGGCGGCGATTGCTGCCGCGCCAATCTCGATTGTCTCGCCCGACTCGTCGACCGCGTCGTCTTGCTCGGCACTGGGCTGTGGCTGTTGGCCGTCGTTCTGCGGCGAGGCCGACGTGTCTTCCTCGGGCGTGTTCGCCTCGGCCTGTCCTGTGGGCGCGGCATCCGTCGGCGCAGCGGCCGCTTCGGGAGATTCGGTCGCCGGGGCGGCGTCGGTCTCGGGCCTCGACGCGTTGGTCGCGGGAGTGTCGCTCTTGGCGGGCGTTTTGGCCGCCGGCTTGGTCTCCGTGGGGGGTGGTTCGCTAGGGCGCACCGATTCCTGGTGTGCGGTCCGCAGGGCATCGTCGAACGACTGGCGGGATTGCGTTGGCGGCGGGACGGCCGGTATCGGGTCGGCCAGCCGAGCGGCGACCGCGACGTTCGCGACGTTCAGTTGTACCACCATGATTGGGCTCCCTGTGGTTTATCGTCCCGCGGTCTTGGGACCGCCGAGCGCCTCTTGAGTGTCTTCGATGGTCTGCGCTTCGGCGCCGCCGCGGCGCATCAGGCTGAGAATTTCGTGAACCTGCTTGACTTCTTCCGCGGCCTTGAATTCATCGACAATTTTCTTGCGTTTGTTGGCGGGCATTTCTCCGAGCAGTTGGACCACCTCGTTCATCTCGCCGCGCTCGAGCATCGTCAGCAGCAGCTCCTTGGCCTGTTTGGGCTTCATGTTGCTGATGATCCCGCGCACGTTCTCCTCGCCCGCCTCGGTTGAGCCTTGCTTGGCCTCAGCCAGCGCGCGTTCGAATTCTCCGCGCTCGGTCACGTACGCGCGCCGCTCATTGACCAGTCGTTGTCGGCCCGCCTCGAGCGTGTCGAGTCCTCGCCGCAGCGCCTGTTCACGGAGCTCAATGTCGCGCACTACGATCGCCCTCTGCGACGCCATCTCCTCCAGCGACCGCTCTTCCTTGGTTTCCACATCGTCCGGCGTCGGGGGTGGAGGGGCCAGCTCGGCGATGCTCGCCCCTTGCGCCAGCGCCAAGATGTGGCTCAGGTTCTCGCCGCTCAAGCCGCCTTTACTCGCCAAATAGCCCACGATCAGCGCTTGGGCAATGACCGTGGCCACGCAGAAGTAAAGCACTCCCCCGGCGAGCATTCCCATGATTTTCTTCATGTGGCGTCAACCTCCTCGACGCGCGGCCGGCCGGCCACTTCATCCAACACCGCGCCCTCGCGCTTGGCCTCGTCCGCGCGGTGCCTGTCCATTTGCCGTTGGCGCAGGTTCTCCAACGATTTGACCTCGCGATTGGCCGCCACGACCGCCTCGCGGCGTCGCTCGACCTCGGCGTCGACCATTTGCTTCTGCGCCCGGGTTTGTTGCTCTTGAGCGCGCAGCAGAAGTTCGTATCGCTGAACGGAGAGCAAGCGATCAACGTCGACGTTGCCGGGGGAGATCGCCTGTCGGCCGATGGCGCCGAGCGATTTTATTTCGGCCGCCAGTTCGTCCAGCCGCTCTTGCACGGCGTCGGCCGCCCGTTGCGCCTGCGCCAGCTCGACGCGGCGCTCGTCGCGCGTCGCCTCGTGCAGCCGCAGCAGCGTCTTCATGCGAAATTGAAAGCGGGCCATGGTGCGTCGGTGGTGGTGACGAATGGTTGCGGTTGGAACTCGCGGGTCCGGCACGGAATCTTGAGTAAGCGTGTTTTTAGCC
>CAYWTU010000057.1:0-11119 GCA_964461275.1 uncultured Pirellulales bacterium
TCGTCAACCAGGGGATGATCCTCGGCGAGGTGGAGTTCACGGGGTATCAAGAGGTTGACGGCGACTGGGTGTCGTCCGAGCAGGTGCGCCAGGACGCCGCGGGCGAGATGATTTCACCGCGCCGCGCCGCCGTTGGCGCCGTCAAACTCCGTCCCGACCAGGTGCAAAAGAAGGGCGAAGTGTTTGTCCTGGCGACCGACGAAAACGTCCGCGTCGACAGCCGGGCCCACAAGATGTCCAAGAGCCGCGGCAACGTGGTGAATCCGGACGCGGTGGTGTCTGAGTACGGCGCCGACAGCCTCCGGTTGTACGAGATGTTTATGGGCCCCTTGGAAGCGACCAAGCCGTGGGCGATGACGGGTGTCAACGGCGTGCGCGGCTTTCTGGACCGGGCCTGGCGCATGATCGTCAACGACCGGGCCGACGAAATGCAGTTGCACGCCGCCGTGCAGGACGCGCCCCCCACGGCGGAGCAGAACCGGCTAGTGCATAAGACGGTGGCGGCGGTCACAGCCGATTTGGACAACCTGTCGTTCAACACGGCGATCTCGCGGCTCATGGAATTCACGAACTATTTCACCAAATGCGATCCACGACCCAGGTCGGCGCTGGAGACGTTCGTGCTGCTCTTGTCTCCGTTTGCTCCGCACGTGGCGGAAGAGTTGTGGCAATTGCTGGGCCACGGCAAGACGCTCGCCTACGAGCCGTGGCCAACGTACGACCCGGTCCAACTGAAGGAGGATGTGGTCGAGGTGCCGGTGCAAATCAAGGGGAAGGTGCGCAGTCGAATCGTCATTTCTCCTGAAGCGGACGTCGCGGCTCACGAAGAGGCCGCTCGCGCCGACGTCCGCGTGGCGGAACTGTTGGCCGAACAGACGGTGGTCAAAGTGATCGTCGTGCCGGGGAAGATGGTCAACTTCGTGACGCGGTAGCACTGCCGGCTTCGCGGCGATTACCCTTGGCGCATCCGCGACCGGACCAGCCGCTCCAGGCGGTCGATCACCTCGTCGGGCGAGAGTCCGTCGGTGACGATTTCGACGGCGTCGGCCGCTTGCAGAAGCGGGCCGATATTGCGGCCGGCGTCGCTGGCGTCGCGGGCGATTTGTTTGGCCAGCACTTCGTCCAGGCTCACCGACTCGCCCCGGGAAGTCAGCTCGCGCCATCGGCGGCGGGCCCGTTCCTCGGGGCTGGCGGTGAGGAATATCTTGCACTGGGCGTGGGGAAACACCACGCTGCCCTGGTCGCGTCCCTCGGTTACGAAGTCGCCGTCGGCCGCGATCCGCCGCTGGAGCGAAACCAAATGCGCCCTCACGGCTGGGTTGTTCGCTGCGAAACGGGTTTTTGAGGTGACGTCGAACGTGCGGATGGCGTGCGACACATCTTGGCCGTCGAGCAGCACGCGCTGTTCGTTGACGTCGATCGTCGATCGCCGCGCCAAATCGGCCAGCGCCGCCTGGTCTTCGAGATCGATGCCCGCCTGCCCGCCGGCCAGGGCCACCGCGCGGTACATGGCGCCGGTGTCTAGGAATCGAAATCCCAATCGGGCCGCCAGCGCCCGCGCCACGCTGCTCTTTCCCGCCCCGGCCGGTCCGTCGATGGTCACGATCATGCGCGCCGCCTATCGTTCAACCTGCTCATCAAGTCGGTGTAAAGTTGCGTACGCGGTCATCCAACGTTCACTCGGCGAAGCGGGCCTCGATTTGGGCCCATTCAAAGGCGCCCAACGGAATTCGCAAGGCCCCTTCTTCGCTGCGCAGTTGAGCCAGCGGCTCGCCCGTGAAGTCGGTCTGCGTGCCGCCCGTCAACTCGCAGTAAGCATGCAAGCGCACCGGGCCCGGCGAGCCTGTCGTCTCCATGACTCGTAGCCGCAATCCTACCGCGCGGCCTTGGTCCATGATGGGCTCCCAGTGTGTAATGGCCACATTCGGCTGGTCGAGATGGAACAGCCAGCCGCGTTCGGTGGGCGGCGCCGGCACGTGGGCCGCCGTCGCCAGCGCTGCGTCGTCCGACGTCATGGCTGTGGCCGCCAATCGGCCCAGGTTGACCGCTAGCCCAAAGCGAAACGTGGGGCAGGTTTCGCCGCGAACGACGAGCAGCGTGTCGAGCATTCGCTCGCCGCTGCGACGATGGTACGGCAATCCCTGACACCACAGCGCCAGCCGCCAGCGGTCGGTCCGCAACTCAACGTAATCGGGCGCCTCGAACGTCCGCGACTGGCTGGCTTGGGCCGCCAGGTGAACGCCGCGAAACAACTCGGCGTCCTCGCTGTTCCAGGCCAACCGCGAGGCAACGTACGACGTCCAAGGGTCGGCGCCCAGCGGGGCGATTTCGGACAGCGAGACTTCGACTTGGGCCACCGGGTCGCCGGTCGTAAGCGTAACCCGCTGCGCGAAACGGGCCCAAGTTCGGCCGGTCTCGTCAACTAGTTGACCGCGCGAAACGACGCTGTGAACGCCGCCAGGACCGGGCGCGTGCCGCAATGAGTCGGCTTGCATTCGCGTATAACGGGCCAAGCGCTGCGGATCTTGCCATGCCTGGCCAGGCTGCGGCGGCGGGGTGGGCAAGCGGTAGGCCAATTGTTGCGTGAGCACGTTGCCGCGCACTTGAGGCGCGTGAACGGCGTGAATGCCGCCGGTGACAGGATCGACAAGGATGTCCAAGAATTCGTTGCGCAGGCGGAACTCGTCCTTGCCTGGCGGAGTCCTCGACGTCGAACTGCGAGTCTGCTGCGCCGCAGGGTTGTCGTCGACCCAGGCGAAGCCGAAAGCTTGAACTTCGACCGCGGCCGCCTGCTCGACGAGCGGCCGCCAATGGCGAGCGACACCCGAGGTGTTGAGCACCAACGTGCCGTGGCGCGGGTCGACTGCGCCGCCCAAGCTCGTCGCCACGGCCCGGGCGGCTTCGTCAGAATTCGCGGCCGGCGCGTTGCGGCCCAACACGGCGCTCCAAGCGCGGAGGCACTCGGCCGCGGTCCGCTGTGCCGCCATCTGCCAAACGCGCGGGCACGCGGAGATGGCGTCGGACTCTTTGTCGTCCACCGCTTGGCGCAAGTAAGGGCTGCGATAGTCGTCGGCGGAGAACTGCGACAGCCGCCCGGTGTTGTCCGTGTTTGAAAAAAACTCGTCGATCGTGACAAACTTGCCGAACAGGTGGGCGTATTTGGTTGCCCGTCGAAGGTCGTCGTACCATGTGCTGACGGCGCCCGGCCAATGCGCCAGCGTGGTGGTGGCGACGTGATCGAGGTCCATCGTCTCGCCTAGAATCTGCGGCAGGCGGAGGAACGTGGCCGCATCGTTGGCGTCGACCGGCAACCGCGTCAGCGCATCGAGGGCGGTGGCATCGACGCCTTCCCAGCGGGTCTTGCATTGCCGATCTTGGGGAAAGACGCCGTCGTCCAAAGTGAAGTGCAGCGCGGCGTCGAACTGCAATCGCTGCAACGCCTGAGGCAGGCTGGGCGACAGTCCGAACCGCAGCCTCCCGAAGACTCGCGGCCAGCGCCCCAGGGCCTGATGATACGCGCGACGCCCATCGAGCAACTCGCGAAGCCATTCCTCGGGCGGCAACAGTGGCAAGGCCCGTTGGCCGTATTCACCGCCGACGAATCCGGCCGTGCGGTCCTCCAATCGTTTACGCAGCGCCTCGACCGCCTCGGGTCGTTCTTGGGACAAACGCTGTACTTGCCCCCCTGTGAGCAGCAGATTGATGGGCAGCGGTTGTTTAAGTTCACGATCGAGCTGCGCGCCCAGGGTCGTGTCCGCCACCAGCGTCAGGTCCAGGAGGTAGTTGTCCGCGGGATAAAACCGCTCGCGGGCGTCGAGCAGCAAGTCGAAACATTGTTGCAGGCGGCGGCGCGCCCCCTGGTTGTCGCCTTCGAGCGCCGCCTTGGCCCCGGCCACTGCCTCGCGCTGCAATTGCAGCTCGTCCAGGTTGCTCATGTAGCGCATCTGCCGCGTGAGCAGTTCCACTTGTAGAAACGCATAGCCTAGCGCCATGAAGTCGAGAGCCAGGTCTTGGTCCAAGGCGCTCGAGTCGAGGGCAGCCACCGCCGGCAGTTCGTCGGCGGCAATGAGTTGTCGTCGGACGTCGGCAAGCAGCGCCGGTCGGTTGGGAAACTTACGGATCACCCAGCCCCCTTGACCGGTGGCCTTGGAGACCCAGCCCGCGCCGATCAGCGGTTCGGCCACAGCGGGCAGCGCGTACAGCGTCCCGGAGGCGTCCTCGGGAGGAAAATCAGCCCGATACCAGGCCGGGAGTACGCCGGTCGTAGCCAACAGGGCCGGGTGCCAAAGCGCCGTCCAGGCGGCAAGCAGCGGCTCGGCCTCGCCCCGATCTAAGTGCAGCGGGAAATCCTCCAGGCTATGGCAGGGCAGCAATACGATTGTCTTGGATAAGGCCATGGCCTGTTTACGTTTACGTCGAGGTGCAAGGCCCGTATCGAAGGCTGCAAGTAGTCGCGCGACGCCGGCGTCGGTGTGCCGACTGTCGGTTTCAATTCACGATATCCCCGCGGGGGGCAATGGTCGAGCGTCGGCATCGTACAAAAAATGGCGACCGAATCGACCAAAGGGGCGACTTTTCGCGGCTGTCCTGTGGTCTTCGGCGGGGCTGCAGTGATCCGCTAGCGGGCAGTCCAAGTCCGTGGCAGGAAAGTTCTTACGTCGCTAACCTCCGGGCGAATTTGGTTGAAATTTTACCGCCATGCGGATAGCTTAGAGAATGAGGCGCGACCTTCACGATCGGAAACTGGGGGTGGCATGGTCACGTCGTTTTCAGTCGAAAAACTTCCACCGGCGGCGGGCTGAGAACGCGTCTTTGGGGGACGCGAGCCTGGACGGTTGATCTAATGCGCAGCGAAAAACGAGTCTAGCTATGGCCAGGTCGGACGCAGTCTGGGGGATCGATTTGGGACAGTGCGCGCTCAAAGCGCTGCGTTGCCGCCCCCACGCCGAACCGGACAAGATACTGGCCGATGCGTTCGATTACATCGAATACCCCAAAATTCTCAGCCAGCCCGAAGCCAATCGGGCCGAATTGATCGCGGAGGCGATCAAGGAGTTCCTTTCGCGGAACAGCGTTGAGGGGGACCGGGTGGCGATTTCCGTTCCCGGTCAGACCGGCTTGACGCGGTTCATCAAGCTTCCGCCGGTGCAGTCCAAAAAAATCCCGGACATCGTCAAGTACGAAGCCCGGCAGCAGATCCCCTTTGCGCTGGAAGATGTCATCTGGGACTACCAGAAGATGGCGGGCGGCAGCGAGGAAGACGGCTTCACGCTGGAGACGGAAGTCGGCTTGTTCGCCATGAAGCGCGATCAGGTGCTGAGCAGTCTGGAGCCGTACGACAAGGCCGAGATACCGGTCGACATCCTGCAGCTTACGCCGCTGGCGCTTTACAACTACATCGCGTTCGACGCGTTGTACGACCTGCCGCCGCCTGAGCAGTACGATCCAGAAGACCCGCCCGAGTCGGTGGTGGTGGTTTCAGTAGGGACCGATACGACCGATCTGGTGGTGACCAACGGCTACCGCGTCTGGCAGCGAAGCATACCGTTGGGGGGCAACCACTTCACCAAGGCGCTAACGAAGGAGCTCAAGCTCACATTCGCCAAGGCCGAACAGCTCAAGCGAAACGTGAACACCGCGGAGGATCAGAAGGCGGTGTTCAAGGCGATGCGGCCGGTGTTCAACGATCTGGCCACCGAGGTGCAGCGTTCGCTGACGCACTTTCGCAATATCGACCGCCAGGCCAAGATCGGCCGGATTGTCACGCTGGGCAATGCGCTCAAGTTGCCGGGGCTGCAAAAGTTTTTGCAACAACAACTGCAAATGGACGTGCAGCGGGTCGACGCGTTTCGCGGCTTGGTGGGGACGGGCGTGGTGGACGCCCCGGCCTTCAGGGAAAACATCCTCAGCTTTGCCACCTGTTACGGCCTGGCGCTGCAAGGGCTGCGGACCACGGCCATTCGCACCAACCTGGTGCCGAAGAACATCTTGATCGACCGGATGATCGCCGAGAAGAAACCGTGGGCGGTGGGAGCGGCCGCGGCGCTGTTGCTCGGCGCGGCGCTCGGTTCGCTAGGTGACTGGCGGGCCTGGAGCAAGGTACACAAGCCGGCGTTCGATCCGGTGGTGACGCAGGCCAGCAGCATCAAGCAGCAATGGGACGCCGACAAGAGCCAATACGACGCAGCCGTAGCCGCCTACAACGCCGACCTCAAGAAGCTCGACGGGATCTTCATGGACCCCTCACAGCGAATCGATCGCCCCGATTGGTTGTCGCTGTTCAAGGCTGTGAATCTGTGCCTGCCAGCGGACCCGCCGGGCTATCAAGAGCCGGCCGACTTCAAGGAACGCATCGTCCGTCGCAATCGAATCTACATCACCAAGGCGCTGGCCGAACGGTGCGACAATTTGCCCACTTGGTACAACGCGGCCAAGGATGCGCCATCGCCGGGTTCCAAGCCGGTCACGCCGCCATCGCCAGCCGACCCGTCGCAACCGCTGCCGGGCGGAGAGGCGCCAGCCGCGCCGGGTACGCCGCCTCCGCCTCCCAAGCCGACGGCGCCCACCGGCAAAGGCTGGATTATCGAGTTGCAAGGATTTCACTACCACAATGAAGACCCAGACAATGAACAGGCGGAGTTCGTCCGCAGTTCGTTCCTGGCGAACTTGCAGAAAGAATTCGTCGACGATGAAAACGGTCAGCCGTTCCCGGTCGGGGCGATGCGGATCGGATTCCCATGCCTGCTGAAAAACGCGACGAAAACGACGGAAGAGATCGAGAATCCCGCGGCCGCCACGGCCGAAGCCGTTGACGGCAAGAGACCCAAGCCGTTTGCCAAGGTGACGCGGTACAATTTCACGGTGCAGTTCGCCTGGTCCGACCCCGCGCCCAAGGCCGCGGCGCCGGGGGCCAATCCGGACCTAGCGGGTGGGCCTGGCGCGCCGCCGGGCGTACCCGGCGGAAACTAGTCTCGCCGCCCAACTGTGGTCGAGAACCATGTATTCTTCGCGATAAACCGTCATGGACAAAATCAAACCGTATCTGGCGATCCTGAAGAAGTATCACTTCTGGATTCTGGCCGCAGTCGTGGCCATTGCCGCGGTGGTGGTGCGCAGTCAGGCGGGCTCGAAGCTGAACGAGCTCACTCAGACCCAAGAAAGCAAACTCAAGAGCTCGTTTTCACAAACGCAGTCCTTGGCCAGCGATCCGGCGCCGAAAACCGCCAAACACATCGACGTCTGGGTCAAGCAACACGCAGCTCTGAAAGAGCACGGGCAACAAGGCTTTGAAATTCTTCGCGAGCCGTTGGTGCAGCAGTCGCCCTTCAAGTGGCCCAAGCTCAAGACCGACAAGCTGCCAGGCTTCATGGAAACGGCCGGCCCTAAAGATCCGATTCCCGACAAATTGCGGGAAGAGTACGAAAATTATATGAAGCTCGAGGTCCAGCGGCTGCTGGCGGTGGGCAACGCCATCCGCCAGGAGCGCACCGATGGCGGCCCGTTCCCCGATGAAGACGAGGACACCGCCAAGACGGCCCCGACCGAAGAACGCGGCGTCATGGAATGGCTCGCCACCGACCGACAGGAATTCGAGAAGCGCTTCGACTTCAACGAGACGCCCACCACCGAACAGATCAAAATCCTGCAGGAGGACTACTGGCTGTACGAAGCGATCCTGAAGTCGCTGGCCGAGGTCAATCGGGACTGCAAAGGGCCGTACGACGCGGTGGTTTCCAAGTTGTACACGCTGGCGATCACGCAGCGAGCGTTGGAGCGTCAGATTCAAGGGATGCCCAACTTGACCTCTCCGGGCAAGGACGGCGGCGTGGCCGGCACGAACATCGGAATCCCGGCTCGCAAGCCTCCGCCGGCGATTCCAACGCTGGGGGCGCCGGCGACTGAACTGGAAAAGAGTCGTTACGTGGACGAGCAGGGCAATCCGTTGGCCACCAAGGCCGCCAGCAAGACGCCGGAATTCACGTTCGTACCGGTATACATGGAAGTAGTGATGCACCAGCAGAAAGTCGCCCATTTGGTGACCACGCTGCGCAACACGATCTTGCCGATTCACGTCACGAGGATTGCGATCAACAATTCGACTGCGCCGTCCGCCGGCGGGCCGACAGCGGGGTCATCTCCCTCCGGGGGCGCCAAGAAGGGCGGGGGACTGTCTGTTTCCGGATTTGGCAATAACAATGCTGATCGTCCTCAAAAGGCCGCGACGCCCCAACCTGGCCGGGGCGACGGTCGGGCCGTCAAGCGGCCCAACGACGTGTTGGTGCAATTGTCGGGCGTGTTGATCATGGTCAACCCACCCGCGCCCAAGCCTGGGGCGCCGGCAGGACAGCCGGTGGCCGCCACTCCCGGAGCCCCGGCGGCGCCACCCGCAGCCGTTGCGCCCGGGGCTTAGTTGGAGAACCGCGGCCCGTGAACACTCGCCACTGGCATGAGGAAACAAGGTCATGAAGGCGCCCAGAGTCAAACTCAAGTTCGATTTCAAGCAGGTCCAAGCCTGGCTGATCCGTAACGTGGAAAAGCTGGTCGCTGGCGCGCTGGCGCTGGTGGCGCTGTACTACGTTTACGGCGCGGTGACGCGGGAGACGTTCGACAAAACCGCCGACGAACTGCAGCAACTCGTGGCCCGCGCCCAAAGCAACCGCAACAGTTCCACGCCGACCGGCCCGGAAGACGATCCTAAGCCTCCCAAGTACGACACGCCCGCGCACGTAATTCTGAAGGAGGTCAGTTCCGAGGGGAAGCTCACCTCGCGCCCCTGGGCCCCGCCCGTGGTTCCCATCGACACTCGTCGCGGCCAACCGAAGATGCTGCCGGTGCAGGAATTGCAGGTGGCCGCCGACTACGGCGCGTTTCGCTGCCGGGGCCGCGACGGCATTGCCACGACCAAGGGCTTCTCTTGGATCGTAGTCACCGGATTGATTCCGTACGAAGCACAGTTGGACGAATACGCCAAATCCTTGGGCCTGTCCGAGCAGCGCGGCGACTACGACGTGCCCACTTACAATCAATACGAAATCCAGAGGGCCCAGGTGGCAGGCGACGGCGAAAACGAGCAGCCGTCGTGGGAAACCATCGCCACCTGGCCGCAGCAATTCGACCCCAAGCGCGCCCCCTGGCTGGCGCCGATTTTTCGCGATCGGCTTTGGGAGGCCGCGGCGGAAGAAGTTGTACCGAGCGAATACATACTCGAGGCAGGCGTCGTCGATCCGCTGGGGCCGTTGGCGTTCGAAAAAGTTTGGGGCCGCAGCGTCGGCCATGAGAAATTTCCGATGCCCAAGTTCGACGCACCAACCGCGGCGCCGGCCGAGGAAGCCTCCGAAAGCCAGTTCGACGGCGACGACTCGGAAGGTGGTGCGGAGGGCTCTGAACCCGCAGGGGACGATGAAGGCATGGATCTGACCGATGCGGCGCCCTCCGGCGAGGGTGCGCCCACCGCGGCGTCCGCGCCGGCGCCGGCCAGACCGAGCGGTGGTGGACTAGGCAACATCACCTTCAAAGCAAGACCAGGGGCGGGGCCCAAGCCCGCGGCGGCGCCAGCCGCTGCCGCATCGCGCGATGCTGGAAGCGACGAGCCGCCCCCCGAAGACCCTCAACTGGCCGAAGCGCGACAGTACAAGCTGTTTCGGTTCTTTGATTTCAAGGCCCAGTCCGGCGTTCGCTACAAATACCGTGTCCGCCTGCGGGCGTACAATCCCAACTTCGGCATTGCCGAGCAACACGTCAGAGCCGACGCCAATGTGGAAGAGGAACACGTCTGGACCGAATACAGCCAACCAAGCCAGATGGTCGCCGGCCCCCGGCTCAACAACGTTTTGGTTGGCCCTATCGCCAACCCCGACGGCCGCAACGCCGAGGCGGTGCTCAACATGCTGGTTCGCCAATTCGACATCAAGACCGGAGTCGACATGGCGACCGCCCAAAAGGTCTCGCGCGGTCAGGTGGCGAACTATCGCGAGCAAATCGAGGGCAAGACCGTCGAGTACAAGACCAACATGCTGGTGGTCGATGTGCTGGGGGGTGAGCGCTTAACGGTGGCGGGCGACTCAAAGCAATCCATCCCGGGCATCGTGGCGCTCTTAGACCCGTCTGGCAATTTGGTCGTGCAGACCGAAACGTCGGACGTCCAAGACTACAACCTGCGCCTGGCGAACATCGTGCCCCCGGATCAGCCTGGTCGAAAGCCCAAAGATCCGGCGGCAACCGTCGGACGGCCTGGGGGCGAAACGGCGCCGGCGCCACTGTCCACCAAGGGTGGACTGCGCGGGCTGTTGGAGGCCGCCAACAAGCAGCAACGGGAACAATAAGGAATGACCGAAAAATAACTTCCTCATTTGCTCACCTCTCCCTTCGGGAGAGGCCGGGTGAGGGGAATTCAATCTGCGGAAGTTATTTTTCGGTCGTTCACAAACTTCTCCGCATGTTGCGTAGAAGTTCAGAGGTAAGAAACTAATCGTCGCGCGGGCTGCTGGCGGACCCTCGATCGTCGCGCGAATCTCACTTCGGCCTGAAGCCACTATTGCAAAGGAATGCAACGATGCCAGAGCTTGCCGACATCGGCCTGATTGGCCTGGCGGTGATGGGCGAAAATTTGGTTCTCAACATGGAGAGCCGAGGTTTTCGCGTCGCCGTGCACAACCGCACGACAAGCGTCGTCGACGCCTTTCTGGCGGGCCGGGCGGCTGGCAAACAGTTCGTCGGCTGCCACACGGTCGACCAGCTCGTCGCCGCGCTGAAGGTCCCGCGCAAGGTCATGATGATGGTCAAGGCCGGACCCGCGGTCGATGCCCTGATCGAGCAGCTCTTGCCCAAGCTCTCGCCCGGCGACGTCATCATCGACGGCGGCAACACCCACTACGCCGACACGCAGCGCCGCACACAGCTCGTCGAATCGAAGGGCCTGCTCTACGTGGGCACGGGGGTTTCCGGCGGCGAGGAAGGGGCGCTCAAAGGCCCCAGCCTGATGCCCGGCGGCAGCCGCGCCGCCTGGCCGCTTGTGCAGCCCATTTTTCAAGCGATCGCCGCGAAAGTCGGCCCGAACAACGACATCCCCTGCTGCGAATGGGTTGGGCCCGACGGCGCCGGGCACTACGTGAAGATGGTG
>CAYWTU010000058.1:0-11106 GCA_964461275.1 uncultured Pirellulales bacterium
GCCGCCGTTGGCTATCTGCGAACATCGGGTCAGGCGGACGACGGCTCGTACAGCAAGCAGGCCGGCCCAGCCGTGACGGCTTTGGTGACCGCTGGGCTGCTCAAGAACGGCCGCGGCGTCGACGACCCGCTGGTGGCAAGAGGACTGAAATATCTGGAGGGTTATGTGCAAACCGACGGCGGAATTGGTCCCGTCGATTCGAACTACCGCAATTACGAAACTTGCATCGCCATGGTCTGTTTTTCGGCGGCCAACAAGAGCGGCCGCTACGACAAACTTCTGGCCGACGCCGAGCGATTCGTCAAACGCGAGCAGTGGGACGAGGGCGAGCGACACGACCGCGGCAGCCCCAACTTCGGCGGCGCCGGCTACGGCGGCAAGAAGCGGCCCGATCTGTCGAACACGTCGTTCTTGATCGACGCCTTGAAGAGCGTCGGCAACGGTCCCGATGATCCGGCGATTCAAAAGGCGCTGGTGTTCGTGTCGCGTTGTCAGAACCTGGAGAGCGAGCACAACACCACGCCATTTAGCGTGAAGAATCCCGACGGCGGGTTTTATTACACTTGTGCCGCGGGCGGGGCGAGCATGGCGGGCGAAACGCCCGAAGGCGGCCTGCGGAGCTATGGCTCGATGACGTACGCTGGCCTTAAGAGCATGATCTATGCCGGCGTGGGGCCCGAAGATCCGCGCGTGGCAGCCGCTTTGGCGTGGCTTAAGAAGCATTACGACGTCACGGCCAATCCTGGGATGGGCGACGCGGGGCTGTATTACTATTACCACACTTTCGCCAAGGCGCTGGACGCCTTGGACCAAGCCGAGTTCGTCGATCACCAGGGGCGGAAACACAACTGGCGCAGGGAACTGCTCGACGAGATGGCCAAACGCCAACGGCCCGACGGTTCGTGGATCAACGACAACAGCCGCTGGCTGGAAGGCGACCCCAACCTGGTCACGGGCTACTCGCTCTTAACGCTGAGTTACCTGCGGCCAACGCCGCAGCCGTAACCGACGGACCCGTGGGACGTTGAACTTCTCCCTGGTCGAGTTGATACCTGGTAACCGTCGATTCGGCTCATTTCGCCAAAGTTTGTCGACAGCGCCCTCCAGACGCTCCGCCGCATCACATTTCGATCGTTCCCAATCGGCGGCGGGTCGACTCGGACAACTGGATCAGCCGTTCGACCTCCAGGCTCTCCGCCCGCCGCGTGCCGTCCAGACCCGTCTCGGCCAGGATCTCATCTACCTGTGGCTTGGTGAGCCGACCCCTGGCTGCGCCCAGCAGTTCGCTTCGCAGGAACTTTCGTCGATGGCAGAACAGAGCCCGAATCAGCCGATGAAAGAAGATGGCGTCGCCTAGCCGCGCGTTGGGGTCCGGATCGACCTCGAGGTGGACGATGGCGGAATGCACCTTGGGCCGCGGCCAGAACACGGTCGGCGGCATGATGCGGACAATTTCGGCCCGGGCTTGCGCCTGCACCCAGATGCTGAGCGCCCCGTAGTCCTTCGTGCCGGGCGCCGCCACGATACGCTCGGCCAGTTCCTTCTGGATGGTGAGGGTCATGCTCGCTGGGCGGGGCTCGGCCTCGAGCAAATTGGAGATGATCGGTGTGGCCACATTGTAGGGCAGGTTGGCGGCCAATTTGAACCGCCGGTTGGGCGCAGCGGCGAGGCGCTGGCGCACGGCCTGCATCACTTCATCGCTCATGCGGTTCTTCGTCTGCAGCGCATCGAGTTCCAGAAACGCAACATTCTCCACTCTGGCCAACTGCTCACGAGCGAGCTGTGCCAGAGGAGGATCGATCTCTACGGCCACCACTTCCGCCGCCCTTGGAGCCATGAGGGCGGTCAGCGATCCGGTGCCGCAACCGACTTCGAGCACGACGTCGTCGCGCGTCAGCTTGGCGCTGTCGCACAAGAGCTGCAACAGGTTCAGGTCGATGAGAAAATTCTGCCCGTGCCGGGTCTTGGGGTGGATGCCCACCTCCTCAAATCGCCGCATCAGGTAGCTACGGGTCTGCTTGGGTGAGGCGACAGGAGGCATGGGCCAACTTGGGTCGAATGGTAAAACGAGCGACAGCTAAGCGTACAAGCCAGTCTAATGACTGGCCCCCTCACACGCCCAGGGGCGAATCGCGGGCTGGACCGGCCCGGCGGCGACACTGTAGGTTATTCCGTAGCGGCCAGGTTTCCGCTGGCGGGCATTGGTCTATCGGCCGTGGCGCACCACACGGCCAGCGGTCATTGGCCAGCCGAATTTCCCATGCGGCCGCCAAACAACCGGACAACGGTCCGCTAATGCCTGTTCATTCGTGAAAACCGGTGCAGTCGTTTTTTGGACACCAAGAAACAGCGTTGAATATCGAAATAAAGGCACGACCGAAAAACAACTTCCGCAGTAGACCCCCCTTCCCATCCCTTTGAAGCTAGCACGATTGCACTGGCAAAATAGCGGAAGGGCGCAAGCCCTCCGGCCGAACAACCAACGAGGCCCATCACCGGACGGCTCGCGCCGTGCCGCTACAATGCCGATGCCGTCGTGCTAGCTTCAAAGGGGTGCCCCACCTCCCCTAGGCCCCTCCCATACGGAGATGTGAGCAAGGAGGAAGTTGTTCCTCGGTCGTTCCTAACCACTCATGAACAAGAAGAACCGCCCTAAGACTACGGCTCCCGTTCGGTCGGCTGTCGAATCGGCCGCCGCGGCGCCCAAGCATCATCACGGCGACACCCGCGAGCTACTCGAGTCGTTGGTGATTGCGTTTGTGTTGGCGTTCTTGTTTCGCAACTTCGAGGCCGAAGCGTTTCAGATTCCCACGGGGTCGATGGGCCCCACGCTGATGGGCCGCCACAAAGACTTGGCCTGCCCTAAGTGCGGCTTTCGCTATCAGGTGGGGAGCAGTCAGGAGGTCGACGACGACACGGGTCGATTCATCCCGCCGAATCAAGTGGTCGCGGGAACCTGCCCGTTATGTCGCTACACGGCGTCGCTGGGTCCAGAAGATCCCGCCCAAGATTCGCCCTCGTACAAAGGGGACCGCATTTGGGTCAGCAAGACACCGTACGAACTAGGCGACCCGGAGCGATGGGACGTGGCGGTGTTCAAGATGCCGTTGCGTTCGCACGAGAACTACATCAAGCGCGTGGTGGGTCTGCCCGGCGAGACGGTGCGCATTTTCCGCGGCGACATTTTCATCGAGCGCGAGGACGGGGGGTTGGAAATCCAGCGCAAGCCGGCACACAAGGCCCGAGCTGTGTTGCAAATGGTTTACGACAGCGAGCATGCCTTAGACGTCTGGCACGACCGTGGTTGGCCCGACCGATGGCAATCCGACGCGGCGCACGACCAGACGACCGCGGCGGGCGACTGGACCACCGCCGACAAAGGCAAAAGCTTTGCGATCGATGGCAGCGCTGCCGAGCCGCGCTGGTTGCGTTATCGCCACTACATTCCTTTGTACGATCACTGGATGCAACTAAGCGGCGGGGCCGAGAAGTTTTCGCCGCCGCCGAGGGCACAACTGGTCAGCGACTTTTGCGCTTACAACACGGGGACGGAACAATATCTGGAATCGCGCGAGCCCAAGGCGGCGCCGCTGGGACTGCACTGGGTGGGCGACCTGGCGATGGAGTGTGCAGTGGATATCGCCTCTTCGTCGGGCCAGATCACGCTGGAGCTGGTCGAAGGGGGGCGGCGGTTTCAATGCGAGATCGACGTCGCCACTGGCCAGGCGGCGAAGCGTCTGGTGGACAGCGACGCCTACCGACTGACCGCCACGACCGGGCTCAAAGGACCGGGCAACTATCGGCTGGCGCTGGGCAACATCGATGATCAACTGTTCTTGTGGATCAACGACGAGCTGATCGAATTCGACGGTCCCGACGCGTATCCCAGTTTGGCCAACGATATACCCAACGTCCACGACCTGGCGCCGGCGTCCATTGGCGCGGCGGGCGCCAAGGCGGCCGTCCGGCAACTGAGGGTGTTGCGCGACACGTACTACGTGGCGCTGCCGCAGGCGATCCGCGAGCCTCTCTGCGACTGCCCCAGCAATCCGCACCTGTTTCCCAACGTCACCCCCGAGAAACTGGCCGACTTCATGTCTCGGCCCGAGCGCTGGACGGTATGGAATGACCGGCTGCACTCGTACTTTAAGTTGCCTGACGACGGATTCTTGATGCTCGGCGACAACAGCCCCAACAGCTTCGACAGCCGTTTTTGGGGCGATGACTACGTCGTCGAGCGCGAGTTGCTGGTGGGCCGGGCGCTGTTTGTCTATTGGCCGCACGCCTGGTCAGTGTGGCCGCACCTGCGGCTGGGAGGCACCGATTGGGTCGTGCCGTTTTACCCGAATTTCAAGCGGATGCGGCTGATCCACTGAGACGGGGTCAGGCGACCGTGCAGAATTCTTGTACGGATTGAAACCGGGTCAGCGTCGGATCGGGCCGTCGTCGAGCGGCGTAATCCGCTGCGCCACCACCTGGCGGCGGGAAAGCTCGGCGTTGAAGCCGACGCTGCCGTTGAGTCCTACTTCTTGCCCCACGTAGTGCCGCAGGTTGACCCCCGGCGCCGGTGTGACGTAACACTGGACTTTGCCCCGATCGTCCAACAGAGCGTAGGCGGGTGAACCGGGCCGTTCGGAGACCACGGCTGTGAGCTTACCGACCCCGTCGTAGCGGCCGACCTTGGCCCGCAAGGCGTTATCGCCGGTCATGGCGCCGTCTTCCAGTTCAGGGGCGCTACGGCGGGCGGTGCGCGAGGCGGGGGCTCGGTCGCGCTGGCGTCGGGCCAGCGATACGTTGCGGTCGGTCAACTCGGCGAAGCGGTCGATTTTCTCCATCATGAGCCGCGCCTGTCCGCGTTCCAGCGGCGTGGAGGCTTTGGCCAGCAGGTCTTCGGCACGCTCACGCAAGTCGTCGTAGTCGGCCGGGGGGGCCTCTTCAACGACCAGCGTGGATAGTTCCATGTCGAGCCAATCGAAGTCGCTGGAGAGTTCGCCGGCGTCGTTCCCGTAACCGCCGCGGGACGGCAAACGCACCTTAAACGAATCCCGCTCGTCGGCGCTGCGGATTTCGTCATACCGCTCACGGCGGTCATCTAGGGCGTAATCGTCGCGGCGACGTCGGTCGTCGCGCGCGCGTTCTCTGTCGCGCGACGAATAGCCGCGCTGGTCGGTGCGATCGTATCGGTCGTCTTCGCGATCGTAGACGCGGTAGCCCCTGCGAGGCGACTGGCGCAAGGAGTCACTTCCGGGATACGGTTCCTCGGCGTCGCCGTCGCGGGCCTCGGCGTCAGCCAACTCGCGCAGGTGCGGTGAGAGTCGGGCGCGGGCCGTGTTCCAGTCGTCGCCCCGCTCGTAGACCGACGGTCCGTCGTAGCGGCGGCCTCGACGTTCGTACTCCTCGGGGGGACCGTCTTCATAGACAATGTACGGTTCTTCGTTGTACGGTTCTTCGTTGTACGGCCCATCGACGAACGGCTCGTTGACGTAGCGCTCATCGGAATAGCGCTCGTCGGAATAGGGTTCATCGGCGTAGGGGCGCTCGCGATATTGGTTGTCCCATTGCTCGGCAGCGCGTTGTCTCGCCTCGCCTCGCTGCCACCAGCGGTCGGGTTGCGGCGCGGCGAATTCCTCGGCGGGCGGCTCGGCAGCCGCGGCGCGCTTCTTCCACAGCCCCTGTCCTTGGGCATTTCGCTTCGGCCACAGGCCCGCCAGTTCCACGTCGCTGGGGCCGTTGTTGGCGTCGCCGTCGGCCTGCTGCACAGCCATCGGTTGCACAGCTTCCTGCTGCCCTGTGGACGAGTCGGCCGCGGGCCGATTGGCGACAGCGGCGGGCTGTTGTTGCAAAAACCGGCCATACACCCAGCGGAACTCACCCGACGGTGGAGCGATCTTGTACCAGGTTTGGCCGCCAAACGTCTTGGCGCCCAGCACTTGCAGTTGCTCACCCGGCTCCAGCCGCACCTGGATCACGTCGCGAATGTCGCTGAGTTGGCTCCCCACGCGGGCCACGGCCCGGGCGCCTTCGACCATCACAATTCGATCATCCAGCGGTCGTACGCCATCGGCTTGCACCCAACTGAAGCTGCCATCAGGGGGCCTGACCGCGTACCAACCGCCGGGGTCGTGTCGATAGACCTCAACCGCGGCGCCCTTTGGCAATGTCGCCGTGGGGTAATAGTTTTCGCCCGGTCCGCTTCGCACGTGAACATTGTCGGCGTTGGCGTAGGCGGTGTAGGGAAACGTTGGTTCCGCGGCAACCGTGCCGGTCGCGGCATAGCACGTTAGCGCTCCCAGCGCCAAGGACAAGACAATTAGCTTGGGGCGGCGCAACATGGCCGGTTGCTCTTCGCAGTAAGGGATGAGTATGCGATTGGACGCGGGGCGGCCGGAATCGCCGCCGGGAATGGGGCACGGCTTATACGAACTTGCCCGCGCGGGCTCAAGGGCAGTTGGCGACTGTCGCGGGGGCAAGGTGGTAAAACCGGGCAGGCTGGGCGCAGGTGCTAGCCGGTTTTCGATCGGTGCTGAAGACGTCCGACTGATCGCTTTGCCGGTCTAGCGGCGCCGCGCTGAACTGGCCGGCGTTCTTAGAGTCCAGCAAACCATCTTCTTGGCGCGCTGAAATCAACGGGAGCTAGGTGGCGGTCGTCTGGTTATTGCGGCGACTTATGTCCCGTGCCGAACCGTGACGGTCGTGGTGATTCCGCCACGAGCGGTGAAAGCTGCTTCCAGCGTCAGGCGCCGCGGGGCGAGTGCCGCGACCAGGTCGTCCAGGATTCGATTGGTCGCGTTCTCGTAAAAAATTCCCTCGTTGCGAAACTGTTGCAAATACAGTTTCAGGCTCTTGAGCTCCACGCACTTCTGATCGGGAACATAGGTGATCGTCAGCACGCCGAAGTCGGGCTGGCCGGTCTTGGGACAAACCGAGGTGAACTCAGGGCACACGATCCGAATCTCGTATTCACGGCCGGGGTACGAGTTGGGAAACGTTTCGAGGAGGTTGCGAAATGCGTCGGTTATCATGAAATCGGTTTCGATGGTGTTAAACGTAGAGTGATCCGAAGCGCGGCCGACCCACCGTCCACCGCACGGAGGCCGCAGGACACGATTGTAACATTTGATGGCGGGCGATAACGAGAGCCGGTGTTTGTAGCGAATGGTTGGCCTGTGCCCTTGCGCAGTCATCTGGTTGCGACCGACCGTCGGGGCTTGAAACCTGGCCGGCAAACAACGATGATTTCACCGCGGCCGCCTCTTAAAGTTCAACAAGCAACCGCACGGCGCCCCGCGATCCTCGGTTTAGAAACGGCAGCCCATGGACCTCACATTAACCGATTCGGAACGGCAGTTTCGCGATGAGTTGCGGGCATGGCTGGCCACCAACCGGCCCGAACCTTGGCAACATGGCGCCGGCGATGAGTCCGACCGGGCGTATTTCGACTACCTTCGGGCGTGGCAAAAACGACTGTTCGACGGTGGATGGTGCGGCGTCGCCTGGCCCAAGGAATTCGGCGGCCGGGGGGCAACGTTTATCGAGCAGTCGATTTTTCAAGAGGAACTGGCTCGGGCCGGCGCCCCGGAGATCATCGGCATTATCGGCGTGGCATTGGCGGGTCCCACGATTATCTCACTGGGAACCGAAGAGCAAAAGCGACGCTACTTGAGCAAAATCCTCAGCGCCGAGGAGATCTGGTGCCAGGGCTTCTCCGAGCCGAACGCCGGCAGCGACTTGGCGTCGCTGAGCACGCGGGGGGTTGTGGACGGCGACGCATTCGTGGTCAACGGACAGAAGATTTGGACCAGCTTCGCCCATGTTGCCGACTGGTGCCTGCTGTTGGTCCGCACCGACGCGGACGCACCCAAGCACAAGGGGATCACCTGTTTGCTGTTGGACATGCGCAGCCCGGGCGTCGAGGTCCGACCGTTGCGGATGATGTCGGGCGATGCGGCGTTCAATGAGGTCTTCTTCACCGATGTGCGCGTTCCCAAATCCCAGATGCTGGGCGAAATGAATCAAGGTTGGACGGCGGCCATCACAGCCTTGATGAACGAACGGGCCAACTTGGGGTCGGGCGTGTACACCATGCTCAAGCGGCAACTGGAGACGCTTGTGGCACGCGTGCAACGAACCGAGCGCCGCGGTAAGCCGGCCCTGCACGACCCGGCGGTGCGACGTAAATTGGCTTGGCTGCACACGGAATTGGAAGTGTTTCGGCTGAACATCAGCCGAGCTCTCACCACGCTGAGCAAAACCGGGATGCCTGGCCCTGAGGGTTCGACCCAGAAACTGTTCTGGAGCGAATACAACCAGCGGCTGACTCAGGCCTCGCTGGAGTTGCTGGGCCCCGAGGCTCTGCGGAGCGATTTCGACGGCGGTCAATGGGCCTACCACTACCTGCGCAGCCGCGGCAATACGATTGAGGCCGGCACGAGCGAGATTCAACGGGGCATCATCGCCCAGCGCGTGCTGGGGCTGCCGCGCAGCTATTGAGACGGCGCTCGCCTTTCGCGGCCGCCGGTTCTCGCTGGACCCGGCCCGCGGGTGCGCCTTAAACTATGGCTGGCCGGCGGCCAGCCCGGAGCAGGTTTTGCTTGCGACGGCGGCGGGAAGGATCACGTCGCTCGGGGCGGTCGGCAGGGGGTGTTGGCGCGGCGCTACGCCGCTGTGAACGCTCGCATTCGCCACGCGAAGGGAGTTCGAGTTGCGGTCATGCACACCACGACGTTTCAACAAGGCGCCGCCACGCTGACCTACGGCGGCAAACGGGTCAACAACTGCACCGGCGATTTGTGGAACCGGTACCAGTCGTTGATCGACGAACAGCGCCTGAACTGGACCGACCATCACCGTCTGATGCGACGGTTGGGCTCGGGCGGTCAAGGCGTGGTCTATCTGAGCGAGCGGCGGGGAAGCGACGGCTTTACCTTGCCCGTGGCGCTGAAGGTGTTTTCCCCGCAGCGGTTCGAGGACGAGGCCGCCTACGAGGCTTCCATGCTGCGCATCGCGCGGGTGGCGGTGAGCGTGGCACAAATTCAGCAGGACAACTTGCTCGACGTCCACAACTTCGTCTCTCGCAACCGCATTCGACTCATGGAAATGGAATGGGTCGACGGCTACGACTTGAGCCGGCTGTTGACCAATGAGATGCTCGAGCGGGCTCGCTTTCGCGTCAGCAACAAGCGCTGGGAGTACTTGAACGACGTGATCGTCACGCGCGGCCCCGACCAGCCGCGGCTGATGCCGGGCATCGCCATCGCCATCCTCCGCGACGGCCTAGCGGCCCTAGGGGCTTTGCACCGCGAGGGAATCGTCCATGGCGATCTCAAACCATCGAACATCATGGTCAAGCGGACCGGCAACGCGAAGATCATTGATATTGGCTCGGCGTTTGAAATCGACGACCCGCCCAAGCGCCGCACCGTGACGCCCCACTATGCGGCGCCGGAGGTGCTCGAAGGGGCCGATTGCACGCCCCGCTCTGACATTTGCAGCATGGGTTATTTGCTGGTGGAGATGCTGGCCGGCCGCTCGCCGTTTGCGGGCATGAACAACTACCGCGACCTGCTCGAGGCCAAGCGGATGCTGATCCACCGCCTGCCGCAACTGTTGCCGCACGACGTGGCGTGCAGCGAGCTCTTGTTGTCGTTGTGTCGCGGGTTGATCGCCCCCGACCCGATGCGGAGGTTCCCCAACGCCGAGGCGGCCGATCTGGTCAAAGAAGGCGCCGCCAGCTTCCATCGACAGTTGATCAAGGGCGATTTGGCCAGCGAGTATGAGAATGAAATCCGGCTTTGGCTTGAAGAATTGGACTAGTGCCGCCCTGCTGGCTCTTGGCCCCCTGACGGTTGCGCTGGCCGCCGACGAACCGCCCGTGGCGCCGTTTTACGCCAATAAGAATTGGTTGGTGGTGTACTACGACGACAACGGCGTGGAACAACCGGTCCTTCGGCCCGAAGATTGGCTGCGCCGGCGGCAGCACATTTTGCAAAACTTTCAGGCCGTGGCTGGGCCTCTGCCCGACGCTGCCCGCCGCTGCCCGCTTGATGTGCAGATCGAAAAGTCCGAGTCGCTTGCCAAGTACGAGCGCGTTAAGCTGTCGTTCGCCAGCGAGCCGGGCGATCGGGTGCCGGCGTTTTTATTGATTCCCCACACGGTGCTCGACGCTGAGCCGAACAGGCTTCCCGCGGTCCTGTGCCTGCACCAGACCAGCGTCCACGGCAAGGGAGAGCCGGTGGGGCTCGATGGTTCGCGGAACCTGCACTATGCCCGCGAGTTGGCCGAGCGCGGATTCGTGACGCTGGCGGTCGATTACCCCAACTATGGCGAGTACAAGTTCGATCCATACGCCCATGGCTACGCCAGCGCCACGATGAAGGGCATCTGGAATCATCGCCGGGCGGTCGATCTTCTGGAGGGCCTGCCGTCGGTCGATCCTCAGAGGATCGGCGTGATCGGTCACTCGTTGGGGGGCCACAACAGCATCTTCGCGGCGGTGTTTGACGAGCGGATCAAGTGCGTCGTCTCAAGTTGTGGGTTCAACAGCTTCCCGTATTACTACGAAGGAAACCTGGCGGGTTGGAGCCACAACGGCTACATGCCGCGGATTCGCGAGCGCTATCACACGCGGCCGGCGGAGATGCCGTTTGACTTTACGGAACTGGTCGGGGCCCTGGCGCCGCGGCCGTTCCTGGCGGTGAGTCCGCTGCGCGACGCGAACTTCGACGTGCAAGGGGTGTACAAGTGCCTGGAGGCGGCCCGGCCGGTGTACGAGCTGTTGGGCGCCGGCGACAAGCTGCAATCGCTGCACCCGGATTGCGAGCACGACTTCCCGCCGGAAATCCGCGAGCAGGCGTATGACTTCATCGCCCGCGAGTTGGGCCAGGCCGGCCAATAGGGTGGGGCGCTGTCCGACAATAAGTAGGTCAGGTACTCCGTACCTGACAACACTACCGGTTGTCGTTCGCCTGGCCGAATGGATGCGCCGCCTGCACGGTTGGGTGTGGAACGGTCTGAGGCGATTCCTATGTCAGGTACGGAGTACCTGACCTACGGCTGCTACCGGACGGCTCGCGCCGTGCCGCTACAATGCCGATGCCGTCGTGCTAG
>CAYWTU010000059.1:0-11102 GCA_964461275.1 uncultured Pirellulales bacterium
GCTACGCCGATCTGAAACAATTGGGCTACGCCGGCGTGTTGTATCCGGTCACGCTATTGCGGCTGGCGATGAAGGCCGTCGAGCGCGGGCTGGCAACGCTGTTGGCCGACGGCAATCAGCAGTCGCTGCTCGACCAGATGCAGACGCGACAGGAGCTGTACGACCTGCTAGGCTACACCGGATACGAAGAGCGCGACCGCAGTTACTTTCGTGGAGAGTCAGCTTCATGACGCAAGAGATCTACAGCCCCGGCTTGGAAGGCGTCATCGCCGGCGAGACCGCCATAAGCACCATCGCGGGTGGATTGCAGTATCGCGGCTACTCGGTGGAGGAATTGGCCGACAAGGCCACGTTCGAGGAAGTCGCCTACCTGTTGTTGTACGGCAAATTGCCTAACACCCTACAGCTAAGCGGGTTTCGCCAGCGATTGGGCGAGGCGTCGCAAACGGTGCCCGTCGAGGTGATCGACGCGTTGCGCGCGATTCCACACGGCGCTCCGTTCATGGACGTGATGCGCACCGGGACCAGCCTGTTGGCGCACTGGGATCCGGATGTGCTCGACAACAGCACGGCGGCCAATCTCCGTAAGAGCGAACGTTTGCTGGCTCAATTGCCGGTGGTGCTCGCCGCGCGCCACCGCTTGCGAACCGGCAAGCAGCCCATCAACGCCGACCCCGGGCTGTCGCTGGCGGCCAACCAGTTGTGGATGCTGTGGGGCGAGGCCCCCAGCCCGCGGTTCGAAAAGGCGATGGACGTCTCGCTGATTTTATACGCCGAGCACGAGTACAACGCCTCGACGTTCACCGCCCGCGTCTGCTGCTCGACGCTGGCCGACCTGCACTCGGCCATCACCGCCGCCATCGGGGCGCTCAAGGGACCATTGCACGGCGGCGCCAACGAACGCGTCATGGAGGTGCTCGAGCAAGTTGGCTCGCCCGACAACGCCGAGAAATGGGTTCGCGACGCCTTGGCCCGCAAGGAGAAAATCATGGGCTTTGGTCACCGCGTGTACAAGGACGGCGACCCGCGGGCGGTGTACCTCAAGGGCTTGTGCGGCGAGCTGGCCAAGGAAAGCGGTCCGCAGGCCGTGGCCATGGAGCAGATGGCCGAGGTGATCGAGCGGATCGTCACGGGCGAGAAGAAGTTGCCGCCGAACTTGGATTGGCCGAGCGCCAGGCTGTATCACTACATGCGGCTGCCGGTTGACATCTATACGCCGCTGTTCGTGGTCAGCCGCGTGGCAGGCTGGTGCGCCCACGTCGTCGAGCAATTGGCGAACAACCGAATCATCCGTCCGCGCGCTCGCTACACCGGCCCGCTCGACCAGCGCTTCACGCCGATCGGCGAGCGGTAGCGGCGGCTTCCAGCGGCAGCGTGCCGGCGTCGAGCAGCTCGCTGGCGCCGGCCGACGATACAAAGCCGCGATCGGTGATCGCGGGGGACGTGGAGTCGCCGGCGTCGATCGCCGCGGGCGTGGCGCCATTCGCGCCGCTTGCCGTGACAACGCCATCGGCAGTCCTAACCCCCGGCGACTCGCCGGGGGCTAAAGCCTCGGTCGCGACGGCCGCGAGCGTAACCGCCACCGACATCGCCCTGTCCGACGGCACGATCAACTGGCTGGCCTATTTCCGATGGTTGGAAGAGCAAGAGGACGAGTAGCAGGGCGCGCACAATCACCATAGCGGCGGCCGTGGAGAGTAGGCGAGCGGGGGACGTCAGTCCCTTGTTTCTCCGCGGCGCTTTTCTCGCGGCGCCAAGAAACAGTGGGCTCATGCCCACCGCTCGCTGTTTGATTTTGTGCATCGCGCTGCGGCCCACATCCGGCGCGTTCGGTCGTTCCTAAAACGGCAACTTGCCGCCGATCGCCTGTCGCCGTTTCGTCTCTCTCCTCCCCTCCGCGCCTCCGCGTGAGAAAACTGACTCGCGGCAAACACGCCGAAAGCGCGTCTCAGAACCGCGGGTGAAGGCTCTGGGCCGCGCCGCTAATCTTCCAAGAAGAAATCGGCCTGCAGCTCGTGGCCCGGAGAGACCGCGTATTGATCCAGGTTGGTCACGCCATGTTTCTTGAGCACCTCGTCGTCGATGAAGAAGTTGCCGGTGCACTCGCGGCTGGGGCTGGTGAGGATGCAATAGGCCGCGTCGGCCATGATTTCCGGCTTGCGGGCGGAGTCTTTCAGGTCGGCGCCAATCAGGTTTTCCACGGCGGCGGTCCAAATCACCGTCCGCGGCCAGAGCGCGTTTACGGCCACGCCTTCATCGGCAAACTCGGCCGCCATGCCCAGCACGCACATGCTCATGCCGTACTTGGCCATGGTGTAGGCGACGTGATTCTTAAACCATTTGGCCTTCATCGACAGCGGCGAACTGATGTTGAGAATGTGCGGGTTGCCGGCCTTGAGCAGATGCGGCAGGCACTTTTGCGACACCAGATACGTCCCACGGGCGTTGATCTGGTGCATCAGGTCGTATCGCTTGATGGGCGTTTCCAAAGTGCCAGTGAGCGAAATGGCGCTGGCGTTGTTGATCAAGATGTCGATGCCGCCAAACTTTTCGACCGTTTGCGCCACCGCAGCCTCGACCTGTTCTTCATAGCGAATGTCGCAGGCGATGGGCAGCGACTGCCCTCCCGCCGCCACAATCTCTTCGGCCGCCGTAAAAATCGTCCCTCGCAGCCGCGGATGCGGCTCGGTCGTCTTGGCGGCAATGGCCACCCGGGCGCCGTCTCGCGCGGCCCGCAGGGCGATGGCCAGGCCAATCCCCCGGCTGGCGCCGGTGATAAACAACGTCTTGTCTTTCAGCGAACGGGCGGACATGGCGGTCTCCAGGGTGATCAATGCGCGGCAGCCGGGTCTGGCGTGGCGCCTCTCATGGGTCTCATGGGTGTGGTCCGCCGGCCGCTTGACGCACAGCGTACCGGCGTCCGGCCCGCTTGTCGATTACCAGCCTTGACGAGGCGGGCGACGCCCTCCATAATCGGATGTAATTATCCGATATAGAATCAGGGGCCGTTCCCCGGGACCGCGTGGGACCGAGTCATGACATTTCACCGGAAGCCTCAACGCCGGCCAGGGTCGAGTCTGGCGATCGCCGCGTGGATCGTCCTGGGCGTGGCGGGCGCCCTTCCAGCCCCCGCCGGCGACGCGGCGTACGATCGCGAGCCGATCAACTATTCCACCACGCCGCCCCACGACGCCGTCAGCCGTTTGCAAGCCAAGATTGACTCTGGCGAGGTGACGTTGAGCCACGACGAGCGGATGGGGTACTTGGTGGACGTCCTGAAGTGCCTGGACGTGTCGACCGATACCCAGGCCTTGGTCTTTTCCAAGACCAGTTTTCAGCGCAAGCGCATTTCGCCCGCCAATGCCCGGGCCGTCTACTTTGGGGACGAGGCGTACGTCGGCTTTGTGCCGGGCGGCGATGTGGTGGAAATCACGGCGGTCGATCCAGAACAAGGGGCCATGTTCTATTCACTGTCGCAGCAGCCAGCCGAAAAGCCCCTTTTTCAGCGCCAGACCGACGCCTGCCTGGTCTGCCATGTTTCGCGGAGCACCTCCGACGTTCCGGGCCACGTGGTGCGCAGCGTCTTTCCCGACCTAAAGGGCGAGCCGCACTTCAGCGCCGGCACATACAGCACCACCCATGAAAGCCCGTTCCAGAAGCGCTGGGGCGGTTGGTATGTGACCGGCACGCACGGAAACCAACGGCACATGGGCAACGCCTGCTTTCGCACCAAGGACGAGGCCTTGGCCGACGATGGCGCCAAGGGCGCCAATGTGACCGATCTGTCCGAGAAACTCGATGTATCTCGCTACCCGACCCCCCACAGCGATCTGGTGGCGCTCATGGTCATGGAGCACCAGGCGCATATGCACAACGTGCTGGCCTGGGCCAACTACGAAGGCCGCTCGGCCTTGTGGTACAACCAAATGCTCAACCAATCGTTTGAGAACCCGGCCGACGACATGTCTGAAAGCACTCAGCGACGGCTCAACGCGGCGGCGGAAAAAGTGGTCGAGGCACTGTTGTTCGCCAAGGAACCGGCGCTGGCCGAACCGGTGCGCGGCACGGCCGATTTTGCCGCGCGATTCGCCGCCCAGGGAGTTCGCGATGGCCGCGGCCGTTCACTGCGCCAGTTGGACCTAACGACACGGCTGATGAAGCACCCCTGCAGCTATCTGATCTATTCGCCGGCGTTCGACTCGCTGCCGACGGCGGTCAAAGACCGCGTCTATCGCCGGTTGTACGACGTGTTGCACAACCCACTGCCGCCTCAGGAATTCGCGGCACTGACGGCGTCTGACCGGCAGGCTGTGCTCGAAATTCTCCGCGAGACAAAACCCAACCTACCGGACTATTGGCGGAATTAGCGCCGGGGACTTGTTGGAGGCCAAGAAACAACCTTCTTGGCTGGCGGGAGTCAATACGAGTTCGAGGGCGGTGGTCAGGTTGTTTGGCGACCACTTACGACCCGCCGCGCTCGGCCAAGAGGCGGTCCCAAAGCGTCTCATATTGCCGCACCATGGCGTCGAGAGAGAACGCCTCGACCACGCGGACCTGATTGGCGGCGGCCAGTTTACCGCGGACGGTTGGGTCGCTGGCCAACCGACTCACAAGCGCGACCACGGCGCCGCTTTCGTCGTTTGGCGCCGTCTGCTCGCCGGCCAGCGGTCCCAGAAGCTCTCGAACCCCTTCCACGTCGCAAGCGGCCACAGGCAACCCGGCCGCCATCGCCTCCAGCACCACGTTGGGCATTCCTTCCCAGCGCGACGGCAACGCCAAAAGGTCGCTGGCCCGCAAGATCGCCGGTACATCGGCCCGCCAACCGACAAAGTGAACCCGCCCTTGGGCGCCGAGAGTGTTGAACTTTCGATCCAATCCGTCTCGCTCCGGTCCATCGCCCACGATCAGTAGATGCCAGTCGTGCAACTCGCCGCGCCGCCAACAGTCGGCCAGCGGCAGCAGCCGGTCGAGCCCCTTCTGACGTTCCAATCGCCCCACGGCAACCAGGACTTTGGCGTTTGATGGTACGCCCAGCGCGTCCAAGTGGGCCGGCGCTGCCGATGCAATCGCCGGCACGTCGACGCCGTTGCCGATGACGTGCAGTTTGTCGCCAGGCAAACGGCCAACATTTCGCGAAAATTCCGCCACTTGAGAGCTCACGCACACATAGCCGTCCACGCAGGCCGCGGTCAGCCGATCGAGCGTCAGGTGCCAACCGGCGGCTCGCTCGGCAACGCGAATTCCCGCCAACATCAGCGGGCGCTGGTGGCGCGGCGCGGCGAACCGCGATACCAGGTTGGCGTGGAACAGGAACGACTGCACAACCGCCGGCTGCTGCACTGCCAGCCTCCGTCGCAACCGTTGCACCACCCGCCACGTGTCGCGGGCGCCTCGGCCGCCAAGAAATTCGACCGGAACCTGGGCGCGTTCCAGAATGTGGAGCACCGACCGTGTTCGGTCGTGCGGGGGCCCCGACAAGGCATAAACGACCGGATTGAAACACCGGCGGTCCAGTCGCGCAGCCAGCTCGGCGCAGCATCGTTCGGCCCCACCGACGTCCAATTCGGTGATGCACAGCGCGACGCCGATGGGACGGGTAGAGTTCAACGGTCAACGCAAAGACGGCTGGGGAATGTCTTGTGCAACGACGGCGCGGGCTGGTAAAGAGAGTGGTTTTCCCAAGGGGCCACTCCCTAACACCAACTTGGCGGCAAACCGCGGGGAGCCGCGAAAGGGTTCCTGCCGTCGCCGCAGCGCGTTATGTCCAGTGTACACGACTATGATTACGATTTACCCCGCGAACTGATCGCGCAGCAGCCGCTTCCCTGTCGCGACGACTCCAGACTGCTCGTACTGGATCGGACGACCGGCGGCATCACCCACGCCCACGTGCGGAATCTAATCGATTGGGTCCGGCCCCTTGACGCGCTGGTGGTCAACGACACACGGGTCGTGCCGGCGCGACTGGTCGGCCGCAGGGCCAGCACCGGCGGACGGTTCGAAGGCCTGTTTCTGGCTCAACAAGACGACGGCCGCTGGCGACTTTTGGCCAAGACGCGGGGTCGTCTGCGGCCCGGCGACATCGTCGAACTTTGCGATGCGGCGGGGCGAGTCGAAATGCGGCTGACGATGCAGGACAAGGGGGACGGCGGCGTGTGGACAGCCAGCGTCGACTTCGAGGGGCCCGCCTGGGTCGCCTTGGACCGCGTGGGCCGGGTGCCGCTGCCCTGCTACATCCGCCACGGAGAGGCGACCGACGACGACCACGAGCGCTACCAAACAGTCTACGCCCGGGTCCCCGGTTCGGCCGCGGCGCCCACCGCTGGGCTGCACTTGACAACCGAACTGCTCGATCGCCTTGCGGCGCAAGGCACGGCAATCGAGCGGGTCACGCTGCACGTAGGACTCGACACGTTTCGGCCGCTGGCGGTCGAGCGGCTCGAGGATCACCAGATGCACAGCGAGTGGTGTGAGCTGTCGGCTGAATCGGCCGAGCGGCTCAATGCTCGGCGGAGGGCGGGGGGGCGGGTGTTGGCCGTCGGCACCACCACCGGCAGGACGCTCGAAACGGCTGCCACGGCCGACGGTCTGCGCGGTTACTGTGGGCCAACGAATCTATTCATTCGACCGCCGTACGCCTTTCGCGGGCTGGACGGACTGTTGACGAATTTTCACCTGCCGCGCTCGACGCTGTTGGTGTTGGTCTCGACGTTGGCCGGCCGCGAGCGCGTGCTCGCCGCCTACGCGGAAGCGGTTCGCCAGGGCTATCGATTCTACAGCTACGGCGACGCGATGCTGATCGTGTGACAAAGGGATTCTGGTGGGGCTGCCGACCCACGCTACTCTCCGCGCATTCGGTGCATGAGGTCCGATGTCATTCGCATATTTGCGGCGGTCAGGCCAAACAGACAGGCCAAGGCGGTAACGAACACCAGCGACGCGCGTAGCGACACCCGCCAACGTTTGTCCCGCAAATAGGCAATGGCCACGCCGATAAGTATTCCCAACAGAACGGCCGGCATCGACAATTCGACCGAGAGAAATTGATGATCGTACGGCGCCGACTCGAAAGGGGGGTCGAGTATCACGAAATGGTGGACAGTCATGGGCTCCAGACCTTCCAGAGGCAGATAAAACGACTGGCACGAGAAGCCGGCGACTGCCAGCGCACACAATGTGCGAGCGATCATCTCGACCGCTTTCCAGCGTCCCAGCCCGACCACCACGGCCGATGCAATCAAGAAATAGGTGGGCCACAGGAGCCCCGCCACGTAGTGTGGGACGGGAGCGAGCGGCGTGAAGCCTTGCCGCGACCGCTCAAATCCGATCCACACGGCGGCACAAAGCGGTACGACGACCGCGGTCAAACATACGGCCTGGATGAGAATGCGTCGCGTGTCAGCAATACATCACACCCCGAATTGCCGCAGCACCAACTCGGCCACGTCAATGTCGGCCATGGACGGGCCCACGAACATGCCAGGTTGCGAAGACAAGATCACGCCGCGCTGCGCCGGCGTGATGGCCGGCGCCCCGTGCGAACCGCGGACCAGGCTCGCGTCCAGCGAAATTCCCATTTGTGCAAAGTCGATGTGCATTTCGCACGGGTCGTAGCCCGGCTTGTTGTGAATGTCTACCTTGCGGGCGAAATCCGGGGCCAGTGCGTCGTCCAGCCACCAGTAATACTGCTGCCAACTGTGGGGCGAAGAGATGAGCACGACATCGCCGCTGCGCGGGTGGTCCAGGTCAAACTCGCGACGCTGGGCCCCCGCGACCACGCGGTCGATCCCCGCCGTGCCGCGAAACAAATCGACCACGCGGCCAATCGTGGCGGCATCGCTGTCGCGGACGAAAACGTGCGAAAACTGATGATCGACCAACGCCCAGGCCGCACTACTCTTGAAGTCCAGAAGCTCGCCGGTGGGCGTTGCCTCAATGTTTAAGAGCCCGGCCTGCCGCAGCGTGCGATTGGGCAGTGCGACGTGGTCGACCGGCACGATCGTGTATTCGCTGGCCGCCAGCCACAGCGGTCGGTGCGGAGCATAGGCCGCCGCAATGCCATCGAATAGCCGGCCCAACTGTTCATCGAGCGCGGGCACGGCCGCGAGTGCAAATTCACCGTCGGGGCCCGTCTTCTGCGCCGCGTAGTCCAGATGCGGCAGGTAGATGTAGAACAGGTTGGGCTTGAACTTTTCCGCCGCGATAACCGCCGAATCGACGATCCAGGCCGACGAGTGGATATTCGCCAGCGGGCCCCAGAAATGCTGCAACGGAAAATGATCCAGCCGCTCCACCAACTCCCGATAGAACCCCTCGGGCTTGGTGTAGCACCACAGCGATTCCGTGCCGTCGGCGTTATGGATCGGCGCCGGCGTGCAGACGTAGTCGGCCCCGCAGCCCTTGCTGTGCAAGGCAAACCACACGGCCGACGTGGCGCCCGGGGCGTGCTGGTGTAACTGGTCCCAGAGCTGCGGAGCGAGGATACAGTCGTTCCAACTGGTCCACATCTCCACTTCGCCGCGCTGGCGCCAATAGAACCCGTTGGCCACCACGCCGTGTTCCTGCGGCAGCCGGCCGGTGGTCATGTTGGCCTGCACCGGACAGGTGACGCAGGGAAAGCTAGGAACCAAGCATATCCGGTCGCCACCGGCCATCTGCGCGGTGAGCCGCGGCATGGCGGCCAGGTCTTGCGACCGCAGACCCGGAATGGACAGCAAAACAACGTAGTCATGCATCGCGAGACTCCGACTCTTCTCGCTTGACACCCAGTTGCGAAATCAATAGCGCAGCGCCGGTCATCGTTATGCCCTTGAGAAAGAACGACGTCTGAATCTGCGCCATCCGCTCGTCGGGAGCCCGCACGACGCCCATGCCGTGCACGGCAATCGTCACCGGCACGAGGAACAGCACGATCAGCCAGCCGCCCAGCCGGGGCATGAAGTTGAATAAGATCATCGTCGCTCCCGCCAATTCCACGACCGCCGAGACAACGACCCAAAACGCCCGGGCGGGAATCTCGGCCGGCATCAAGTCGATGTACATCTGCAAGTCGGTGAAGTGGGTGATGCCCGAGGCAAAGAAAATCAGCGCGAACATCGCGCGGCCCAAGAGGCCGATGGCGGGATGAAAAACGCGGACGTCTTGCGCGGATTTACGACTCATGGGGCGCTCCTGGGCTGCCAGGGTTGGATTGCGGCGGCAGAAACCAAGTCACCGCTACTGGGTCCAGAAAAGTGTTTCTCGGGGCGCCGTATAGCGAATGGCCAGGTGAGGCGTCTCGATCCGCGCCTGCCCCGTGCCCAGTGAACGCACGCCAGCCTCAACCAATCCGGTGGTGAGCAGCGTGCGCTCGACGGGGTACGGCGACTTGCCCGTTAGAAACGTCTGCTCCGCCATTTCCATGAGCGCTGCCGAATACACCACGTTGGGGTTGGGCGGCAGGTAAAAAAGCGTCGAGAGCGGGTCGGCCTGACCCTTGAGCCGCGCCGCGAACGTGAAATCGTTCACCAGGCCGTTCATCAGCAGCATCGTCGCCCGAACCCCGTCGACGTACTCAAACCGGTACGCCACGGGGTCGTTGACCCACTGGCGAATTTGTTCCGGCGTTGGATAGCGATGGCTGTACGTTTCAGGCTGAGCCAGTGTCTGACTGCGCGACAAACAGGCCTCGAACAGTCGCGCGTCCCAGCCGCCGCCGTTCCAATTTCCGGCAGCCATCGCCTGCCAAACCGCCTCGCCGCGGAGGGCCTGCACGGCCGATACGCCCGTCTCGCCGCCGCGACGCCGCTCGGCCATGCACTGGATAACCTCCAGGGCATGAAAGTCGTAGCTGTCGATTCCGCCGATGGCCAGGCACAACAATTCCTCGACTTCGGCGCCGTACGGCAGATCAATCGCCGGCATCCGCCAGGTCACGGGCAACGACGAGCCGGCCGTAAACGCGAACCCAAGCTCGTGGGAAATGTCGACCATCTCCCGAGCCCACTCCCACTTCCACGACAGGTGCTTGTCGTTGAACAGCGGAGTCGCTCGGCCGTCCGCGCGAAACACATCGGTCGCTTGCTTGAACAACTCGTAGCGCGGGTACTGCGTCTGTTCGTACTGGCTTTTGGGATAGTTTCCGTGCTCGCCAATCAACAAGACCGCGTCCACGGCCAGGCGCGAGCCGCCACAGCGCAAGGCTTCCGCCACCGTGGGATAAATCGCGAAACCAAACTCCTGGGCCCGCTGCCGGCTGAGATCGTTTTCCGGCGTCTGATCCACATAGACCGAAACCACATCCAAAGGGGGCCGATGCCAACGCCCCCGGCGGGGATACCCAACCAGAAACCGCTCGGCCATGTGCCAGGCGTGCGAATGGTAGCGCCACTCGGTGGTCAGCACGGCCAGGCGCAGACGACCGCCTTGCGCAGCGCGGGCGGGCCAAGGCGCCAGGCCGGTCAGCGCCGCGGCGCCGGCCGTTGCCAGGAAGTTTCGTCGAGTGAACATGTTGTGTGGATGAGAAACCGGATGTAAACGGCGGGACGCTCGCCATGATAACAGCCGCCACGCGCCGCCGCACGGGCCGGGGTGCATGGGCGCCCGAACGTGGCGCCGATTGCCTCACATTGCGACGAGCGATCTTGTCAGGCCGGCTTTGCCAGCGGCCGTCGCGCTTAGCCCGCAATCCGCACCTGTCCACCGGCGAGTTCCAGGCGGCAATCGGCCAGCGCCGTCGCTTCGGCGCCGTTGTGCGTCACGTGCAGCGCGGTAACGCCGGTTTCGATCTGCACGCGTTTCAACAGGGCAATAAGCTCGCCTCGCGATTGATCGTCCAAAGCGCTCAGCGGCTCGTCCAGGCACAATGTTTGTGGCCGAAACGATAACGCCCGGCCGAGCGCCACGCGTTGCGATTCGCCCCCCGAGAGCCCAGGCGGCCGACGGTCCAACAGTTCTACAACGCCTACCATTTGGGCCACCTCGTCCACCCGCGCGCGGATCGCGTCGGCCGACCAGCGGCGGATTCGCAGGGCGAACTCCAGGTGCTGGAACTGCACCTCCTGGAGCCCCAGCGCCGCGAGCTGTCCGAGTCGAATCTTCAAACGACGGGGCGGCCGATCTGC
>CAYWTU010000060.1:0-11078 GCA_964461275.1 uncultured Pirellulales bacterium
GCACGTAGCTGCGGGTAGCTCTCAGCCAGGATCATCACTTGGGCTATCGCCTTGGTCAGGTCGGGCTGATTCGAGTTGGCCGCGGCCGCGTCGCCAAACGGACGCGATTGGTTGCGCAACTCGGTCACGCGGCGAAAGGTGTCGCTTTCGTGCTTGGCGTAACCCTTGACCGTCTCGACCAGGTTCTGAATCAGGTCGAAGCGGCGCTTCAGTTCGACTTCTATGTTCGACCACGCCTGATCCACCGCGTTGCGCGATTGAACCAAGAGATTGAACGTCAGCAAGTACCACAAGGCGATGGCGCCGCACGCGATGCTCGCCGCGATGGTCAGGTACATCATTTACCAACTCCCCGAGGCGCCGCCGCCTCCGCTCGAACCGCCGCCGAAACTGGAGCCCCCGCCGCCGCCACCTCCGCCGAAACTGCTGCTGCCGCCCCCCGACGAGCTCGTGACCACGATCCGCGGCAAAATCACCTCGCGGACCGACTTGTGCTTGCAGGCCACGCACTGTCCTTCGACTTGCGCCAAGCCCGAGCCGATCGTGGTGGCCGGCGTGACGGTGACCTGCGGGCCTTCCTTAAACGCGCGGGCGGGACACGACGGGCAGCTTTGAAAACTTGAGAAGTAATTGATGTACTTCTCCGTGTTCGAGTGCAGGCACGCCGGACAGTACCAAACGTCGTAATCGACCGAGCCGATTTTCTCCTCCAGCCGTTGAACCTCGTCCAGTTTTTCGTCGTCGGCGTGCTCGCTCAATAGTTCCAGTCGCGTGCCGCACTGCGAACAGCCGTGCGGCCCGAATCTCTTGTATCGGCGAAAGTTCAGCCCCAGCGAACCCGCGGCGGCCGCCGTCGCCCCGCCCAGCCAGACCAACGGTTCACCCGGCTGCGGAACCTTGAGCGCCAACATGAGCGCCGTCACCAACAGCGCCGCCAAGATCGCCACGCCGGCGAAGAACCAGACCGTGCTGTACAGCCTCCGCCAACCGGCCATCCAGCCCACGATCGCCAAGAGCAGCGCTCCCACGGCCGCTGCAGCCGTCGCCATCAGGGCGTCGCGCCGAACGGTGCGCACCAGCAGCGGCGACGAGCCGGGTACGCCGGCGGCCGCCTGTGGGTGTTCGCGGAGGATGCGGACAATCTCCTCGGCGCCCTGGCGGATTCCAGCAGGGTAATTGCCGGTTTTAAAGTCGGGCAGGATCAACTGATCGCGAATTTCACCGCACAGCGCGTCGGAAAGGAGCGGCTCCAGGCCGCGGCCCACTTCAATCCGCATCCGCCGTTCGTTCGGCGCCACCAGCAGCAAGACGCCGTTGTTCACATCTCTCCGTCCAATCCCCCAGGAGTTGAACAGCGCGTTGGCATACTCCTCGACCGACTGACCGTCCAGTGAAGGGACGGTGACCACGGCAAACTGCGCCGTCGTGTCTCGCTCCACGTCCCGACAAACCTGTTCGAGTTGGCCGGTGACGTCCGCCGGCAACAGTTCGGCGAAGTCATGGACGCGCCGCTGCGGATCGTGCGGCGGCAGCGCCGCCGACAGGGCCAGGAGCAGAGGAACGGTCCATGTCGACATAAAGCAGCGACAGCGGGGGCGGCGAAACGCGGGCTATTTGTCAGCGGGGACGGTTGATTGTCGGGAGAAAAGCGGCGGCTGGCAACCGGGCTGCCTGTGCGACTCGGCTCGCCTACCGGCTTCACAAGTTGGCGGCTAAGATGGGCAACGACATGCCTGTGCCGCCCATTTCCCTTGTCGATCCGCCGCTGCCGCTGCTCGTCACCGGCATCAGCGGCGTGGCCGGGTACAACGCGCTGCACCACTATCGAACGCTGTGGCCGGGCAAGGTTTTTGGCATCCGGCAAACCGACAATTGGCGGCTGGCGGGCGCCGGTATTCTACCGTGCGACGCCGAGGACGCCGACGGCCTGAAGGCGTTGTTCGACGAACACGGTTTCCGCGGGGTTCTGAACTGCGCCGGCAACTGCGCGCTGAAATCGTGCGAGCTGGATCCGGCCATGGCCTGGCGAATCAACGTCGACGGAGTGCAAACACTGCTCGACGTGCTTGCAGCTCGGCCGGCGCGTCTGGTGCATCTGTCGATCGACCTGGTCTACTCGGGCACGCGCGGCGGCGGTCACCTGGAAACCGACCCGGTCGACCCCGTCACGGTCTATGGCCAGACGATGGTCGCCGGCGAACGGCTGGTGCTCGAGCGCGACCCGGCGGCGTGCGTGTTGCGGATTTCGCTGCCGATGGGCGTGAGCTTCAACGGCCACGCCGGGGCGATCGACTGGATTCAATCGCGGTTCAAACACGGCCGCCCCGCCACGTTGTATTTCGACGAAGTGCGCACGCCGGCCTACACCGATTGTTTGAACGACCTGTTTCACGCCGTGTTGGCCAGCGATCTGGCGGGCCTGTACCACGCTGGCGGACCACGGCGACTGAGTCTGTACCAGATTGCGCAGATCATCAACCGCGTGGGAGGCTACGATCCGCGGCTGTTGATTGGTTGCCCCCGCGTCGACGCCGGGCCGATGCCGCCCCGCGCCGGCGACGTGACGATGGTCTCGCGCAAGTTGGCCGACGCCTTGGGCTACGAACCGCTAAACGCCTGGCCGCACTGCGATTCGCTCGTGCCAACCGCGCGCGATTGGCATCACGACCGGGGCGGGTTCGTGGGCTCGCCGCGGAAACTAGCGGAGACGTTGTATTCCAATCCGCGGCGGCCACACACGGTCCGCCCGCCGTTTGCGATTCTAAAAGGCTGCCAAACAACCTGACAACGGCCCACAAACTTCCGTTGTTTTCAGCCGGTCGAACAGATTGTTTGCTGGACTCTCAAGCATGTTCATTGCCACGCGGCGCGTCATTGAGCGGGCACAGCGGTCGTTCTTCACTGCAGCGCCGGCCGGGTCTGCCGCGCGGTGGGCGTGGCAGGGCCGGGAAGCTGCCACGGTTGCGGCGCGCCCGGTCCCGACGGCGCGGACAGCGGCCGAATGACTTCGACCGCCACGTCGTCGATGCGGGCCTCGCCCATGCCGGTCAAGGCAAAAGTAACCCGCAGTTCTTCGTGGCGCGGGGCCACGCGGTAGAGCACGAATTCGCGCCAGCCCTTGGTCTCGCCGAACCGCAGCGCCAACGCCTGCCCGCCGAGCGAATCGAACACCATCAGACCGTCGACGCTGCCCGTGATGGCGGCAGGCACGTCCACCCAACCGCGAATCCGTAAGAGCTGTCCCGTCTCCACGGGAACCGCCGCGCTGGTGGCCCAGACGGGCGGGCTTTCCACCAGACCTGGCGCCGCCTGACCTTCGGGGGCCCAGGCCCGCAGCCGCAGGCAGGAGCGGCCCGAATGTGCGCCGTGTGGCGACAGTTCGGCGCCGGACGACAGGCCCGGATGCGGATGCTCTACGTGCTGCCAGCCTGCTCGCATGGTGCGGCTGAGGTCCTCGAAGTCGCCGCCGGGCAGTCGGTTCGGTTGGGCCGACACGCTGCGGACGTCGCGGAGCAGGATCAGATGTTGAGGCAACGTGGTCAGCGAAACGGCGGCGGCGCTGGTGGTGGGCGTGGCCAGGCCGGAGATTGTCTGCTCCCAGTGTGCACGCGACAAGACTTGCAGCCCGCGGCGGGCCCGCTCGCAGGCGTCCCAGGCCTGTTGGTGCAGGCCGCGCTGCAGTTGTCCCTCGGCCTGCCCCAATTGGGCTCGCGACTCGCCTAGCCAGCGGTCGGCCTCAGGCACGGCGCGCCCCATACTCCGCATCTGCAGGTCCAGGTCGGTGACGGTCGAGAGCTTATGCGCCGTCAATTCGACCGCCAGTTCCGCAGCGCGGCTCTGCGATTGGGCCAGTTCCCGTTTGACCCGCGACAACGCCAATGGGTCCTGCGTCAGCAAGACGGCCGACGTCAGACCCAATTCATCGAGCACGATCCGCTTGCCGCCGGTGACGCGGCTGTGTTGCAGTGCCCGCGCGCCGGCGGGAGTGATCTCATAGGCGCTGGCCGACTCGGGTACGCCGGCCGCCACAATCGAAACGCCCAGTCCCGCCGATTGCCCCGGCACGTACTGCGCTCCCGGCGCCTGCCACATCGGCAAGAGTAATTGCGCTCGGTCGGTCTTTAGCAGGGCCGCAGTGACGTCCGGTACATTGCCGGCGACCGTACCGGCAAACGAACCGGCGGCCAGCCAAGGTTCGAGCACCCGCAATTGCAGGTTCGCCAGCTCCAGCGCTGCGGCGCGGGCGCGAGTGGCCGGGTCGTCGGCGTCGAGCCTGTGCTGCGATTCAAAATGAATCCCCCGCACGCCGCTGGAAATCGCCGCGTGCACCACCAACCGTAGTTGGTCTTCTCCCACGTGTCCGAGCGTCGGCTGTCGGCCGGCCAAAGCGGCCTGTTGTTCGGTCAGCGCCGCCGGCAATTCGGTTTGCACCGTGGTCCATAGCGGCGTTCCCGGTCGGGCCAACCGGGGCCGCTCGCGGACCCAGGTGGCGTAGTCGCGCAGCTCCAGGCTGCTTCCCAATGGATGCCGCCGCGACACGAGAATATTCAGCGGTCGGCTAAAGCCTCGCAGGTCGGCGTCGGGCCATCCGACGAGCGGCCGCACGACGCGGCTGTCGGCCGCGCGCACCTGTTCGGCCCAGCGCCGCACCACGGGCAAGTCGCGCGGCGTCAGGTCGCCTCCCATATCCCAGGCCAAGATGCGGTCGTAAGCCGGACCGAAGTCCGCCAGCATGGTCGACGCGGAGCTGGCGTCGTCCAGATGTCCCGGCATCGGCGGCGGTGAAATCAGCCATAGCCGCAGCCGAGCCGCTTCCGTCAGCAGCTCGGCGTTCGGCAGTTCGCGGGTCCGCACGGCGTTGAACCCCAAGCGGGCCAGAAACTCCAAAGGTTCACCGCGATGATCGATGGCGCGGGGCAACATCGGACGGTCGTCGACCACCAGAACCGAGCCGCTGAACTTGATGTCGGGGGGCCGCGCCGCCTGTTGCTGGGCGTTGAAAGCCGCGAGTTGAATTTCGGCGGCGGGGGTGGCAACCGCGCCTTGAACCACCGGGTCGGCCAGCCACGCTTGGCGCGTGCCCGGCCCGCTGTAGACGTTGACCAACACCCGGTCGACGTACGCCTGACGGATGTCGATCGGGCTCCCCCGTGCGATGCGGAGCGACCACACTTCTCGCTCCAGCCGTTCGGCCAGGTCAGGCACGCTCAACGTCTGCCAGGCGCCGACGTGGTGATACGTCTCACCCGCCACCAATGTTGTCAGTGGCGTGCCCCGCTGTGGATCGATCGCCCTGGGCAGAACCACCCGAACCAGCGCCTGCAACCCGCCGCGCTCGGCACGGACGCGCACCTGCGGCGTCAACTCGTCGATGACTCGGGCCGGCGGCGTCTCCCACGACCACAACAGCCGCGTCCCCTGACCACAGGTCCATTGCAAGTGGTCGCAGGTGGTTGCCTCGGCCGGGTTGCGCGGGACGCGCTGGTGATGGATGAGCCGGTATTCGACGTCGCTGGAGAAGAATTTCCAGCGTGTTGTTGCGACCTCGGGCGAACCGGCGTGCGTAGTGGAGGTGGCGACCGACCACGCCGCCAAGAGCCATCCGCCCATCAGGCAACGAGCCCGGCCGGGGGAAGCGTAAGCGGCGTGTGGAGACGGTGGTCGAGGGGTCACGGCGACCATCCTGGTCGTGGCCGAAAGGGGGCCAGCGGGCGCTGGCGGTGGCGTTCTAGCAACAAATTCGATGATGGGCCAAGATCAGGCGTTGCGACCCATCAACAGTCCGGACCGCCATGACCAGCGATTGGTATTGCGCAACCAATTGTGGCATAACGACTTACAAAACATTTGGCAAAATGCTCGTCGGCTGGCACAACCCCTGCTAGAACCAAAGATGTTCCCACACCTCGGAGAAGCCAGCCCATGACCCAAGCGTCCCGCATCGTCAAGCCCGAGACCCAAGACCTGCCCCGTGACGTGGAAGACCTACTGGCGGCCGTACAGGCGTTGCCGATCGAATTTCGTCAACAGGTCGAACCGGCCTTATCCCGCGTGGTCGACAGCACGCTGCGGCGGCGGCGGATTTTGAACCTGGTGCAGGACGCCCTGTCGCAACTGCGGTTGGACATGAAGTACCTGATGTTCGACCTGGAAGCGACCCGCCGGGAGCGCGATGACGTTCGCCGGCAGTTGGGCGACGAGGGTTAGGAACCTATCCGCCGGGTCCGCTATGCCGCCCGGCGCGGAGGATCACGGCGCGCGTCGCGCGCCAATGGCGCCGACGAAGCAAGCGGAGGCGCGGCGCCTGGCACGCGATGCGGCTGAATGCGGGACGGTTGCGGTACGACCACCGGCTGCACGGCGATCGGCGGCGCGACCGATGAATCGCCGCGGCCGACGCGCCACTCGGACATCACGATGAGCAGCGCCGGCAGCAGCACAACGGAGTTGATCAAGCAAAAGCTCACGCCGATCGTGAGCACGCGGCCCAGGCTCTGCAAGCCTTGGTGCGACGCCAACATCAGCGCCGCGAAGGCCGCGATCGTCGTCAACGCGTCGACGAGCACCGCCACCATGGTCGAGGGCGACGGGCGGAAACGTCCCGGCTGGTGCAAATAGTCGTGCACCAGATGGACTCCGTAGTCGACGCCGATCCCCAAGATCAGCGGCAGCGCGATGATGTTGGCCGGATTCAGTTGAATGTCGGCCCAACCCATCAGCCCAAACGTCTGCAGCATCCCGAACCCCAACGGCAACGACGCCAGGATCGCGTGCAGGATGTCGCCGAAGTCGATCAATAGCACGATCAGTATCACCGCCAGGGCGTAGATGGCCGCCTGCTCATAACTCCGCTTCATTTGCAGCGACGACTCGAAGCCGTGCAGCGGATTGCCGGTGGCCTGAGGGTCGACGGTGCGGACGTCGGCCACGAATCGCTCCAGGGATTTCATGTCCCAAATGTCGCCGCGGCCGTACACGCGCATCACGTGCCGCTCGCCGGACTTGCTGACGAACCGCGACACCAAGCTTGGCGGCAAGTCGGCCAGTTGCGGTGGATCGATGCGGGTCATCCCGGCCACCAGATGCAGCCGATGCAACAAGTCGCCGGCCGTATGCTGTTGGAAACGGGCCAGCGCCTCCAGGCATTGTGCCGGGGGAAGAGTCCCCAGTTGCTCAACGAGTTGGTTCAATCTTTGCTTAATCTCCGCGCCGACCGGCGTGGGCGGAACGGCGCTGCGCAGCTGCGCCAACATGGCGGCCAGGCGCTCGGGCCCCTCGACCGGAATGGTCGGCGGATGCTCGGGCAGCCCCGTCAGTCGGCCTTGAATGCGCGCGATCGCCGGCTGTTTGGCCGTCGTATCGCCGGGCAACAGCGACACGATCTCCTCGGTGCGCTCGACGCTGGGCAGCGCCAGAAACTCTCGCTTGCGGGCCAACAATTCCTCGCGGCTATTGGCCACCGACAGGGCGTACCACAGGCTCTGCCGGCAATCGTTCATCAGCTTTCGTTCCCATTGCACACTTTCGCTGCCCACCGGTTGCATGTTGAGCAGGTTGTGGTCGTACCAGAGCCGGTTGACCCCCACGCCGCAGAACGCGCTAAAGGCCACGGTGGCCCATAGCGCGTGGCGTGGCGAGTTGAAGATCGGCTCAAACCAGTGCTGAACCGGCAACGGCTGGGGCTTTCGCGCGCCGAGCGGACCCTGATCCATCAACGACACCACCGCCGGCAACACCAACACTACCGCCGCGGCGCACAGCAGCAGACCCCCGCCCGCGATGATCCCTAGTTCGGCCACGCCCGTGAATTCCGTCATGGCCGTGGTGAAAAACGCCACCGCGGTGGTCACAGCGCCGGTCATAATCGCCGGTCCGACGCCACGCGACGTTTCCAGAAGCGCCTCGTCGCACGGGAGGTTGTCCTGACGCAGTTGCAGGTAACGCGCCACATAATGCACGCCGTAATCAATGCCGATGCCGATCAGCGTCACCGAAAACGCCATGCTGATGATGTTCAGGTGGCCGACGCTTAAGGTGAGATAGCCGTACGACCAAGCCATGCCCAGCAGCAACACCAGGTTGGCGACGGTGGCGTGCCTTAGGCCGCCAAAACCGGCTACGAACAAAACCGCTACCGCCACGAAAGAAACGAGGCTGGCACACAGCATCGACGACTGCCCGCAGCGCATTTCCTCGTTTTCCATGACCGGCAGACCCGTCAAGCCGATCCGCACGTTGGGGTGCCACTGTTGAACGCGGGCGATCACGCCGCGCAAATCGTCGATGGCTCGGCTGCCTCGGGCAAAGTTGCCGTCGTCCGTCAGCACGAGCCGCAACAACACGAACCCCAGTTTGCCGTCATTCTGCAACAGTTGATCGGAGTTCTGCTGGCCGAGCGCCGCCAGCGAGCCGGCCATGGCCGGCCAAGGCGAGGCGTAGGCCGCGCCGGGAGTTAGTCCGGCCGATAGGGAGGCCAGATAGCGGCTCAACTCCGCCGCCTTCTGCGCATCGTTGGGCTGCGCCACCAGCCCCATTCCCAGCGCCGAGGCCATCGTCCCGGCCCCCAGTGCCGACCATTGCCCCCGCACGATCGGTTCGGTTTGCACGACGAACTGTTCGACACCCGCCAACTCCGGCGCCGGCAGATAGTACAATCCCTTGGCGCGCAGTGGCGCCAGGTCGACCTCGTGAAGGATGTTTTCAAAATGCCGCGGCTGCTGGGCCAACTGCTGGGCCAGATCGCGCATCGCCGGTTTCACCGCCTCGGGGCCGGCGCCTTCGACCACGATTACCGCATCGTCATCGCCGCCAAATTCGGCGATGTAGTTGCGCCAAATTTTGTCGAACTCGCTTTCGGCGCCGACCAAGTCGAGCCGACTGGTGCGATAACCCAGTTTCAGGCCCGTAATCAGCAGCGCCACACAGGCCAGCGCCATGGCGGCGCCGATCACCGCCCACGGCCGGCGAACCGCCAACTCGCAGCCGGCGCCTAAAGCGCGCGCCATCAGCGACATCGGCTGGTGGTCAGCCTGATTCGACCCATCCGTGGGCATGCCGAATTATCTCATGAGAAGTGTAACCAGACGGGACGCGGCGTTACGGGACGCCGGCGGCGCGCACCACCCACCCGGGCGCGCCTGGGCCTGACAGCTTCCGGCGCGGGCGGAGCATTCTAGCGACGCTCCGCCGTCGGACCAAGACGAACCGGAACGGCTACGCTGGGCAATAAATCATTGCAGCGCGGCACGTTGCATCGCCGCCAAATCAGCAGATTAGGCCGCCTGATGGCTTCCCCCGGCAAGTTTCTCCAACAGCTCCGCAGCGGCGCCCGTATCCAAGGCGGCCGCGGCAAACTGGGCAGCCTCGGCAGGCGTGGCAGCCTTCTGCGCCGTCCACAGCGCCGCAGCCGCGTTCAGCACCACGATGTCGCGCGCCGGACCCACCTCGCCGGCCAACACCTGGCGAATCTTGGCGGCGCTCTCCATTGGCGAATCGACCACCAAGGCATCCAATGCCGCAAGGGGCAAGCCGAATTCCTCGGGCCGCCAGGAAAACTCCCGTGGCGGCCCATTGCCGACTAGGCAGACGTCGGTGGCCGCGGCTAGCGTGACTTCGTCCAGCCCGTCGCGGCCATGAACCACCACCGCCCGTGTCGCTCCCAATAGCGCCAGCGCCTCAGCCAACGGTCGTCGCAGTTCCGCGCGTCCGACGCCCAACAGTTGGAACTCGGCCCGGGCCGGATTGGTCAGCGGCCCGAGCAGATTGAAAATTGTGGGCACGCCCATTTGTTGCCGGACATGCGCCACGCGCTTCATGGCCGGATGGAGCAGAGGGGCAAAACAAAAGCAGATTCCCAACTCGTCCAAGCAAGCCTGCACCTGCGCCACGCCGGCCTCGATATTGACGCCCAGTTCCTTGAGCGCGTCGGCCGAACCGGTGCGGCTGGTGATCTTGCGGTTGCCGTGTTTCGCCACCGGGACGCCGGCGGCAGCGGTGACAATAGCCGCCGCCGTGCTGATGTTGAACGTCCGCGAGCCGTCGCCCCCCGTGCCACAGGTGTCGATCACCCCGGTCCGCACGGTGCGGATGGGAGTCATGTGTTTGCGGAGACTGGCGGCGGCGCCGGCGATCTCCTCGACCGTTTCGCCCTTCAGCGACAGACCGCTAAGCAACAGCGCGATTTCCTGATCGCTGGCGGCGCCGGCCATGACCAAATCGAGCGCCGCCTCCATGTCGGCCATCGACAGGTCTTCGCCGCCGGCGATCCGGGCCAGCGTGGGGGTCAAGAGATGCATACGTCAGATCATCAACCAGGAGTGAACCGGCCATTGAACGTCGTGCGCAATCTACCCGCGCATTGCCGCGGAGCCTATCCCACCGCTGCCAAAACGTTCCCTGAACCTGCCGCCCGGGCTTTAGAAACTTGTCGGTCGGTGTGCTGAAACCGTAAGATAGCGGCCATGACGCGCAAGGTAATTCTAGACACTGATCCGGGTATCGACGACGCGGTGGCGATTGCCTGGGCCCTGGGTGAACCACGGCTGGAGGTGTTGGCTCTGACGGCGGTGGCGGGCAACGTTAGTGCCGAGCAAGCGACGCGGAACGTGCATACCCTGGTGGCGCAGCTCGATCCGCCGCGCTGGCCCCGAATCGGCGCGGCGGCCCCCAGCGATCATCCACTCGACGCGCATGCCCAGCACATCCACGGCGCCGACGGACTGGGCAACGCCGAGTTCCCCGTGGCGGAACTGCACAACGTTCACAGCTCCGACAAGGTCTTGACCGACGTGGTTCGGGCGCATCCACACGAGGTGACGGTGATCGCCTTGGGCCCGCTGACCAACCTGGCTCGGGCTCTGTCGCGCGACCCGGAGTTGGCCAGCCTGATCGGCCAGGTGGTGATCATGGGAGGCGCGGTGGGAGGCGTGGGCAACGTCACACCTTCGGCCGAGTTCAACATCTACTGCGACCCGCCGTCGGCCCGGGTGGTGTTTCGCTCGCACGCGACCAAAACATTGGCGCCGTTGGACGTCACCAGTCAATTGGTGATGACGTACGATTTCTTGGACCAGCTCGAC
>CAYWTU010000061.1:0-2666 GCA_964461275.1 uncultured Pirellulales bacterium
ATCGCCAAGGCAGTTTAAGCGACTTTCCTGGTTCCTCACCACCTCAGCGAAATTCCAGCCGTCGGGCCCATGGTTGGATTTGGTAAAGGCGAGTCTTCCTGCAGGGATTGAGTACAAGAAGGGTCGAGCCGGTCACTTTCTCAATTACGAAGCCAACAAGAATCGCAAGGGGCGAGCGCGAATCATGTTGGGCGGAATCCCCAGCCTTCGCATCCTCTCGTTTGATCTTGGAGTCCGCTACGCGGCGGCTTGCGCCGTCTGGGAGACGCTAACGCAGCGAATGCTGGAACAGGAAATCAAGGGACGAAAGGTCCTCGCCGGTGGCGTGGGCACCAAGGACCTCTTCTTCCACACGGAACATGCAGGGCCCCACGGCAAGCTGCGGCGGACCATCTATCGCCGCACGGCACCTGACATGTGGGCGCGCCTCGACCGACAGTTCGTCATCAAATTGCAGGGGGAGAATCGGCTGGCTCGCCTCGCGCGTGCAGACGAACTGTCCGGATTTGAAGAACTACGAAGGTTTCTCGGGTTGTCGCCATTGTCGGAAAAGCTTCGCATCGATGAGTTGCAAAAGGAGGCGGTCAAGCTCGCTCGCATCGGCCTGCGTCGCCTGGGCGATGCCGCGCGGATCGCATTTGCAATGACTGCTAACAGCAAACCGATTTCAGGCGGCCGAACATCCTCGGAGTTTACGTCGGAAGAGCGAATCGCTTATCTGCAAGAGGCCCTCGTCCGTTGGCAGCAACTGGCGCACGATGCCGAGTATGACGACGCCTGGGCCAAGAGCCAGTGGCAGTCGCGAATTGTCGCCGAGCGTGGCGGCCCTCAAGCGGCATCCGCCGAGACGCCATCGCCCGAGTTCCGTCGTAGAAAGAATAATGACGCAGCGATGGCGGCACTCAAGCCGGTTGCAGTGCAGATTGCCGATCCGCAAGCATCCGCTGCCATCGAACTCAATCGAATCTGGTCGAAACGCTATAGCGAATTAAAAGGCCAGTGGCGTGCACAATTGCGCTGGCTGCGGCGTCTGATTCTACCCCGCAAGAGCGACTGCCGCGAAGGCGTGAATCGAGTCCGCAACGTTGGAGGGCTTTCAGTTCAGCGTCTGCAATCGATCCGTGGATTGTACGACGTGCTGCGGGCGTTTCGGATGCGCCCTGAACCAGACGACCTGCGAAAGAACATCCCCGCTTTGGGAGACGAATCGCTGGCCAATTTCGGCCGCAGAATCCTCGACCGACTCGAACGGCTCAGAGAGCAGCGCATCAAGCAACTGGCCAGCCGCGTCGTCGAAGGTGCGCTCGGCGCTGGCAGGATGAAAAACGCTTTCGGTCGAGACCGCGAGCGTCCAAGAACGCAGGTCGACGCGCCTTGCCATGTCGTCGTTGCTGAAAACTTGGAGCATTATCACCCGGAGGAAACGCGACTGCGGCGCGAGAACCGTCGGCTCATGGATTGGGCCGCTCGCAACGTCCGCAAGTACATTGTCGAGGGGTGCCAGCTCAACGGTCTCCACTTCGTCGAAGTGTCGCCGAGTTACACGTCGCAGCAAGATTCCCGCACGGGAGCGCCTGGAATACGTTGCGAGGGCGTGGACCGCGACGTTCTTCAAGCGGCCATGGACGACGAGACGGATCAGGTGAAATCATCTCGGCTGCGACGGCAAGCGACTTGGCTCGCCGACGAGATCAAAAAGTTGGCCGAGGCGCAGCCCGGCGAGAAAATGGATGGGAGAAAAGTTGTTCTGCATGCGGCGAAAGCACGACTCGCCGCTTTGCCGTCAACGGTTCGCTCCATCCGCCTGCCGCGTCGCGGCGGGGAGTTATTCGTCTCTGCGAACGCGGATTCACCCGCTGTCATGGGAATGCAGGCTGATCTCAACGCGGCCGCCAACATCGGCCTCAAGGCGATCCTACATCCCGACTTCGAAGGCGCCTGGTGGTTTGTTCTCGTCAATCTTGCCACGGGAAAGCCGGAACCTGACAAGATAAAGGGTTGCCTGGTTCGAGAGTTCGCAGAAGACTCGCCTCCGCTGCTGAACCCGGCCCCTCCGAGCGGCAAAGCCAAGAAAGGCAAGAAGCGCGAGAAGACCGCCGTCTATGCGTGGAACCCGCTCCACGGCGGCACGCCACGGTGGTTGCCGACCGGGGATTTCAGGGCAGAAATTGAGGGTCGCGTGGCGCAGATTCTTATCAGCCAACAGTTTCCGATGGAAACTCCCAGGTGATTTCGCAGACCAATTCGTCCTGCTAGGCGCAATCCACCATTGGCAGGTATGATCTAGGGGCGTGTTAAAGGCACGCGCTTTCTGTCTGCTGTGTCTCCGGCTTTGACGCTCGTTTCAGCAGACAGGGTCAATCACTTGGCCGTCGAATGGCGGCCGGTTGCTGTTTGGCAATTTGGCCGGCGTATTCGCTGCCGGGGCGATATTTCGCCGTTTCGCCTCCCGCGAGCGTGAAGGTGCTGCTGGGGGGTGCCGGGTACGCTCGCGTGCTCATAAGTTGTTTTGTCTGGAGTGTTTGCATGATTGGTGTCCATCCACATGCGTTGATTTTTCCAGTTGGCCGGGCTCACGCTCGCTGGCCGGATCGCAACACTAGCCTCCGCAAGGTCTTGCGACGTGGGCGGCCGGCGAATTCGCTGGCCAAGTGATCGACCGACAC
>CAYWTU010000061.1:2766-11063 GCA_964461275.1 uncultured Pirellulales bacterium
GCCGGCGAATTCGCTGGCCAAGTGATCGACCGACACGTCGAGCACCTCGCACCCACCGGCCCGCCAGACAGCCGGCGAATTCGCTGGCCAAGTGATCGACCGACACATGACGATTGCAACGCGATCGCCATTCGCTCTTTCGCCGGCGAATTCGCTGGCCAAGTGATCGACCGACACTACTTAGCCGCTTCGGCCCGCGAGTCGTCGAAGTGCCGGCGAATTCGCTGGCCAAGTGATCGACCGACACCGAACCTCGACGGCGCGAAGCTAGCCGGCGCAAACGCCGGCGAATTCGCTGGCCAAGTGATCGACCGACACTAAGAAAGCATACCTTTTAGTTGCGTCAGGCCCAGCCGGCGAATTCGCTGGCCAAGTGATCGACCGACACAGGCTGAGGTGGGAGACGATATCGCGGTGCCGCAGCCGGCGAATTCGCTGGCCAAGTGATCGACCGACACAATTGATGCACCCACGCCGCGTTCACCGTTGCGGCGGCCGGCGAATTCGCTGGCCAAGTGATCGACCGACACGGCAGCAATTTAGAGCTGATCGCCGGTTCGGACGCCGGCGAATTCGCTGGCCAAGTGATCGACCGACACTCACTGGTCCGCCTACGCTGCCTGCCGACAACTCGCGCCGGCGAATTCGCTGGCCAAGTGATCGACCGACACTTGCTCCCTTACAGCGGTGCGACTCGTCTAGCACGAGCCGGCGAATTCGCTGGCCAAGTGATCGACCGACACCTCCCGCTCTCCGTGATCGCCCACCCCTCCGCCGCCGGCGAATTCGCTGGCCAAGTGATCGACCGACACTCGACACCGGATCACTGCGATCGAACGATATCTAGCCGGCGAATTCGCTGGCCAAGTGATCGACCGACACGCAAGGTAGGTTGTCTTGCCGGTCCCCGGCGGTCGCCGGCGAATTCGCTGGCCAAGTGATCGACCGACACGCTGCGGGTTAGCACGCTGTCGGCGGGATCGTCGGGCCGGCGAATTCGCTGGCCAAGTGATCGACCGACACCTACATCGACCGCGCCCAGGTCAGCGGCAGTCGCCGCCGGCGAATTCGCTGGCCAAGTGATCGACCGACACGACGAAACTACAGTAGATACGACGTGCCGCGCGCAGCCGGCGAATTCGCTGGCCAAGTGATCGACCGACACTGCCGGCCGTAGTTCCGCGGAAACGCGGCGAACAGCCGGCGAATTCGCTGGCCAAGTGATCGACCGACACGTAGCAGGACGAGCACAGTCCGCGCTTCCCGTAGGCCGGCGAATTCGCTGGCCAAGTGATCGACCGACACCCCTTGCCCTTAGCCTTGACCGCGATGGCGCCTCGCCGGCGAATTCGCTGGCCAAGTGATCGACCGACACCTGCTCCACTAGACAATGCACACCCTCAATTTCCAGGCCGGCGAATTCGCTGGCCAAGTGATCGACCGACACTTCTGAAGGGACCTTTCCCTCTAGGTGAACCAGCTGCCGGCGAATTCGCTGGCCAAGTGATCGACCGACAAAGTCCGTCGGGACAATTCACACTTTGCTTCCTAGCCCTGAGGCGCCGTTCGTATGGACAGATTGCGCAAAGTGCAAGAGAGACCGCTGCGAGTTTCGTGATTCCCTTGCAGAAGGCGCATTCACAGAGGTCCATTTCAGCAACCGCAAACTGCGGCAGGCGAAGTTGTAGTTCATCTGTTGGCGCTGGCGTAGCCTTCGGTGACCGGTGGGCGGCGGCGTTCGTGCACAATGACGAACCGCCCGAGGGACTCAAGCAAGAACACGCCCAGGTATGCCGTGGGCGCACCGTGCCCCGCTGCAGTGGCTTAATTTGCAATCCTGTAGAGGTGCTCGTCGGTCCGCAGGTACATCGCGCCGTCCGAAAACGCTGGCGTTGCTAGGGTCCGGCCAGGCACCTCATTCTTCGCCACGACTTCAAATTCCTTGCTCGTCCGCACCCAGATCGCCTCGCCATCTTCATTCAGAAAGAGAATCAGGTTGTTCGCGAAGATCGGCGATGCAGAATAATTGCCACCCAATCGCTCGACCCAATGGGCTTCGCCCGTCCTTGCGTTCACGCACGATGCGACCCCCTTGTCGGAGACGAAATACAGTTCGTCACCGACCAGGACCGGCGATGGCGTGCTCGGCGCGCCGCGTTTGATTCGCCAGACCACGTGGGAATCTGTGAGGTCCCCGCTTCCCCCTAGCTTGATCGCGACCAACTCGGGATTGTCATAGTCATGGTTGTAGATTACCAGTCCGTGACCGATCGCCGGTTGCGGCACCACAGACCAGCCCGGCGCCAACAACCGCCACAGTTCGCCGCCGGTGGCCAAATCGTAGGCCGCAAAGTGGTCGGGCCCGGGCGCCATAACCTGCGGCTTGCCATCCACAATCGCCACCGCCGGCGTGACAAACGAATGGCTGATGCGAGCCGCGATGGAGCGCGGAGTTTTCCAGGCAACCTTACCGGTCTTGGCATCCACCGCCGCTACGAAAGGGTTCGTGCTGCCATCGCACACCACCACCAACTTGCCGCCGTGCAGCACCGGCGATCCCCCGCCGCCATGCACAGGCGAATAGACGAGTTCGTTACACCGCCATTGAACCGAACCGTCCACGGCATCAAGTCGCGCTATTCCGTTCGCGCCAAAATGCACGAACACCGCTTGATCGGCAACCAGCGGGGTTGGGCTGGCATGGCTGTTCTTAACGTGAATCGCCGGAGCTTCGTCGAGCGCGAATACCTCCCGGTCCCAAACGGTCTCGCCGCTGGCCGCATCGAACGCCATCGCCCGCAATGACAATCCCTTGCCGCTTGCTACAGCAGTGGTCAGAAATACTCTGCCTTCTGACACGGCAGGGGAGGACCATCCCAAACCAGAGATGAGAATCTTCCAATCGACATTCTTCGTGTCGGACCATTCCAGTGGGGTTGCGGCGCCCATCGCGTGTCCGTCGGAGTTGGGTCCGCGAAACTGCGGCCATTCGCCCAACAGCGAGGCGCAAACCAAAACGACCATCGGCGACATGGCAGATGTCCCTCGAATTGAAGCTGGCGAGCAATCCGCCGTGCGAGGCAGCCTCTCTCACCGCCGGCCTTGATCCAAATCGAAGGCTCCGCACGCGCGTCCGTTCTTTACAGCAACAACGATACTGGCCGCGAATCGTTGATTCAACTATTCTGCTTCCGCGCGCACAAATGCGAGCGACGGCAAAGGATTGAGGCGGGGGCAAGCAAGGGAAAATAACCTCGCGAGTACTAAAGTCAACATCGTTCGCCCCAGCCGGGTGGAAAAGGGACGTCCGTCAATTTGCGTCATTCTGCCTGGGCCATGTTCGATCAGTGGCAATTGGTTGCAGCCTATGTGGATTCACTTGGCTTCCGACCAGTTTCGTCCCTGTACGCCCATGTCGAACCATCCTGGGCCAGGAACGGGACTGGTCGGACAGTCAGGTAGCCTCAACACGAGGCCCCAGCACGGTGCGTCGACCGGCGCAGCGTGGGCGTACGCTATGAATTAGCCGGCCTGATAGTTTCCCCGGGAAACTGGCAACCGCAGGGGTCGATCGTCGCAAAATGTCTTGGCTCGCAGTTCAAGTGGAATTTTTCGGGGCGGTTTTGCGAGAGGCGGGGTTGGGGCTAGTTTGTCCTGAAAAAGTGGTGGTTTAGGTCCCTTTCGCCTCGTCGTCCTGCGCGAGTCCGCCGTGTGGCAGGTTGGACGGCCAAGGATCGTGACGTCGCATCGTCTCGGTTCCCACTCGCCGCAGTCGCGTGGCCAACTGCCTCAAGTCGAAACTCCTGGGCCACGCACGTCCGGGGAAAAATCCGGCCTCTACTGTCCTTACCCAAGGCGCGCTTCGCAACCACGGCCTAACGCTGAAGCCGGATTCCGGTGTCCCGGCTGCACGGCGCATTCCAGGCGGCCGCAAACTTGCCTGGCGGTAGATCGCAAAGCCGTCTCTTCGATCTCCTGTCCTTCTCATCTCGCAAGAAGGGGGAACCCGCCGCCATGTCGGCGAGACACAAATTGAATGCCGCCGTGCTGAACGGCGCGATTGCTGCGGCTCTGGTCGTGGGCCTGCTAACCCAATCCGTCGCCGTGTTCCTGATTGTGCTGGCCGTGCTGCTGGTCGGCGCGCTGCATAGCGGCGAATTGCGGCCCAACTCGGCACGCAACAAACGCGGGCCGCGCACGTGAGGAGAGTCACTCACGGAGCGCTCCAACCCTACTCACTTTCTCCAAGGAGTCCCGATGTCCACATTGACCAACACGCCCCCGGTGCGCGCAGAAGACGCCACACACCGATTGCGCAGTTCGTTCACCGCCGTGCGGTTGTCGTTTACCTGGCTGGGCGTCCGCAAGGCGCTGTCGGCCGAGCAGACCGCCCGGGCGGCCGACGTGTTCGACGCGGCGGGGCAATATCTGTCGGCCGGCAAGAAGCTGCTCGATACCAAGCACCCGGCGTTTCGGACCGTGACGGCCGTGCGGGGGCGGATACTGACCGCCTGGAGGGCCGCCAGTCTGCCGTATCCCGAGCCGGGCCTGCGGTTGATTCGCCAAGACGACGTGCAGCCGTTCTGTGTGCAGATGACGACGCTGCAGGCCGAGTTGGCTGATGCCGTTGCGGCACTCGACGAAGAGTATGACGCGCTCAGGCAGGCGGCCCGCGAGCGGTTGGGAAGTCTGTACAACGCGGCCGACTATCCGGCCACGCTGTGCGGCCTGTTTGGCGTCGAGTGGGATTTTCCGTCTGTCGAACCGCCCGAGTATCTGCGGCAACTCAGCCCGCGGCTATTCGAGCAAGAGCAGGCCAAGGTGTCGGCCCGGTTCCAAGAGGCGGTGCAACTGGCAGAGACGGCGTTCTTGGACGAGTTCGGCAGGCTGGTCTCGCATCTCTGCGAACGCCTGGCCGGCGGAGACGACGGCCAGCCCAAGGTGTTTCGCGACAGCGCCGTCAGCAACCTGTCCGAGTTCTTCGAGCGGTTTCGGCACCTGAATGTGTCGTCGAGCGCCGATCTCGACCAACTGGTCGAGCGGGCCCGCCAGGTGGTACGTGGCGTGGAACCAAAACAACTGCGCGACAGCCAATCGCTGCGGCAGCAGGTGGCCAGTCAACTGGCCGGCGTGCAGTCGGTGCTGGACGGTCTGTTGATCGACCGGCCGCGGCGCAACCTGCTGCGACCGACCCGAACCACGGAGAACCACCGATGATCATCTTCATTCCGCCCCAGGGCAACACCCGTGGGCTGTACAACGACGAGGTCACGCTGTCGAAGCTCGGCCGTGTCAAGCTGCTGCGGGCCAGCCACGTCGAGCCCGACGACCACAACCAGTGGTGGGCCGACCTCTTGCCAGTGCAAGGCCCGCGCTTGGGGCCATTCGAGAAACGCATTGAGGCACTGGCAGCCGAGGTGGCGTGGTTGGAACAGCACGTGCTCAACGGCGACGACACGACGAACCCAGGAGCCGCCGATGGCTGAGTACCGGGTGAAGTACGAGAACCACAAGGAGAATAGTGTGCTCATCGCCTTCAAAGCTTACGCCGACAACGACTGGTCGGACGACGGGATTGCTGTGGCCGTGGTCGACGTGACGCCGAATCTGTTGGCCCGTATTGGGCCGATCGCCCAGGTTGCCCGGCGACTCGACGCCCGGTGGCACGGCCAACTCCTGGCCATCGAAGTTTTCGACTCGGCGGCCGTCTGGTACGGCGACGATTTGGTCGGCGCCTGCGAACTCGCGGACGCTGAGTTCTCGGACAACTTCCACGAACAAGGTTGGGCGCCCGTGCCGGCCGGTGTGGACCCGAGCTCGTTCGATACCCAGCGGACCGAACTGGAGCGGGTTGAGTGTGGCTCAAACGCCGGCAAGCCGAACGTCTGTTGGCGCTGCCGGCCCAAACACACGCAGATCGAGGTCGAAACGATGTCGATCGAGCTGCGCGAGCTGCAGCGGCTGGCCCGCGTCGCCGTCCCCAACCCCAACAGGAGCCAACCATGCCCCGCTACGAGGTCCGCCGCAAGGTCGAGGAGGTAGTCACGGTCGAGGCCGACGATCCGGCCGACGCCCTCGAGGCCGCCAAGCAGGCGGACGACGAGGATTGGGCGCCGGTCAGCGACGAGCACGTCAGCACCGTCGAATTGGTCCGCTGCCACGCGTGTGGCTGCGAGGTCGAGATCGACTGGGCGACCCGACTGCCCGATGGCCGCTGGCAAGGCAATCCCTACGAATGCGGTTGCGGCATCTAGTTGGCCGCTACTTCTAAGCCGCGGCCGCTTCGCCGCAGTTGCCGTGCTTTCCGCGATCGCCCGCCGCTCGGGCTGTCTTGCCGTGTCTTGTTGACCTGGCCGCATACGCTGCGCGCCGGGCCAACCGGTTTCTGCTGTCCCTGCTTTTGTTCTTCCCCAACCAAGGAGCCCACATGACCCAAGCCGAACTGGAACGCGAGGTGGCCGAGGCCACCGGCGAGACGCTCGACACGATCCGCCGCCGCGGGTTTTCGCTGCTCGATATCTACGATCGCCCGCCGCGCGTCGGCAATTGGGACGCGCTCGACGAACGGCGCGTCAGCTACCTGCCGCAGCGGCGTCGCGCGAAGGCGGCGTAGCGCCACTGGTGCGGCATCAGCAGCGGGACATCGACAACGCGGCACCTGCACCGCGGCATCTTGCAACGCCGCATCCTGCGGCGCCGTTTCATTCCTACCCACCAACCACAGGAGAATCCGATTGATCACCATCACGCGCGACCAGGCCCGGCAGTTCCGGGCCGTTGTGCGGCGCGGTTTCGGCCGAGCGCCCCAGGGAAACTTCTCTGGGGCGCTGCTGGCCGCCACGTCCACCGGCGTCACCGCTCGGGCCTGGAACGACTCGCTGGCGGTTGAGTATCGACTGCCTGACGCATCCGGAGACGGGCAGGCGCTTGTGCCGCCGGATGTGCTGGATAGCTGTCAGGCCCGCTCCAACGACCCAGTCACATTCGACTGGTCGGAGCGCAGTGGCCTAACCGCCCAGTGGACCGACAAAGGCATCGCGCAGTTGGCCGCGCGGCCAGCCGGAAAGCTTCCCAAGCTGCCGCCGTTTTTTGGCGCTGCGGCCGAAACGATTCGCTGTTCCGCCAATCTCTGGCGGGCGCTCGGCGAAGCGGCCGCCACGTCGGCCGACGAATCGGCCCGGTTTGCCCTCAACACCGTTCAACTTCGTGGCCTGATCGGCCAGGTGGTGGCCACCGACGGCAGACAAGTTCTGGTGCAGGGCGGATTTCAGTTTCCCTGGCCCGACAGCGTGCTGATCCCGGCCTCGCGGTTGTTCGCGGGCCGCGAGATTGTGCCCGAAGTCGAAGTCGCTGTCGGCGTGGTGGGCGACTGGGTCTCGTTCGGCACTGGCCAGTGGACGGTGTGGCTCAAACAGATCGCCGGCCGCAAGTATCCGGACGTCCGCTCGGTCATCCCGGCAACCGACACCTGCCCCAGCCGGCTGAACGTTGCCGAGACCGACGCAGCCTTCCTAATCGGTACGCTTCCGAGTCTGCCGGTCGACAACGAAATGAACTCGCCGATCACGCTCGACCTCAACGGCCAGGCGTTGGTGCGGGCACGTGCGTCTACCGACGGGCCGGTGACGCAATTGAAGCTGGCCAGTTCGCACTTGACCGGCCAGCCACTGACGATCAACACCAACCGCGACTACCTGCTGCGGGCCCTGCGGCTCGGCTTCCGCCAGTTCGCATTCCAGAGCCCGCACGCGCCGGTCGTGTGCAGCGAAGAACTGCGCCACTACGTCTGGGCCGTGCTGAGCCCAGAAGATGCCATCGAGGCCGGCGACGTGGCGCAAGAGCTCTCGGCGTCGGCCGGCGTACAACAGCACAACGGTCGAACCGCGAGCCGGAGCGAAGCAAGACCGCGCGTGCCAACGGCGTCCATGGCCCAGGAGCCACGCCGTCCAGTCCGAAACCATCCTGCCAAAGAATCCTCTCACCAAGTTCAAACATCCGCATGACCGCCCGCCATAAACTCAACGCCGCCACCCTGAACGGGGTTCTGGCCACGGCCATCGTCGTTGGCTACCTGACAGAGTCGATCGTGATCGGCTGCATCGTCGGCGCCGTGCTGCTGTTCGGCGCCTACCATCAAGGGCATTTCAGGCCCTGACGCCAACGAATCGCCTAACTACCACCGCTCGTTCTCCCTCGCCGTGGCCACCGCGCTCCGCGCTGTCGCCACGGCGGCCACTGCACCATCAACGCACCGGAAGGAACACAATGATCCAATGCCAACATCCAGTCGATGCGTC
>CAYWTU010000062.1:0-4904 GCA_964461275.1 uncultured Pirellulales bacterium
AGCGGCGAATGGACATGGCCGCCCCGTCCAAGGCCAAGGGGGGGATGATGGCGTTGACGCGGCTGCCGTCGGTCAAGCGGGCGTCGACCATCGGGCACGTCTCGTCAACGCGACGGCCGACCTTGGAGACGATGCGGTCGATGATCTGCAGCAAATGGCCGTTGTCGCGGAATTGAACGGGCGTCTTTTCCAACTTGCCGCGGCGCTCCACGTAAATCTGCTTGGGTCCGTTGATCAAAATATCGCTGATCGAATTGTCCTTGAGCAGCAGTTCGAGCGGGCCCAGGCCAAACGTTTCGTCGAGCACTTCGTCGACCAGCCGGTCGCGCTCGCTGCGGTTGAGCATCGTGTCTTCGGTGTCGCACAGGTGCTCAATCACCAGCCGCATCTCGCGGCGCAGCACGTCGCCCTCTAGCTCGCCGACGCGGTTCAAGTCGAGCTTATCGACCAGTTTGCTGTGAATGCGGCGCTTGAGTTCCTCGAACTCGGCTTCTTTCGAGCGCTCTGGTCCGCGGCCGACGGGGGGCATGGTCTTCATGTTGTGAGTGCCTGCTAGGGGCGAGGGGCGTTGCGACAGAGGAACGGTGCTTGTGGCCGGCCGACACACGCGCCGGCGCAGACCGAACCCCGCTCCGGCGCAAGAATAGCTTACGGAAACGGCGCGATTCGGCAGCAAGCGAATCAGAATCGAAACCGGCACAGCCGGCACAGGCGGGACAACCGGCCGCCTGCCGCGACAGGCGAAAAAAGGCGGGGCTATTGGGCGTCGTGGGCGCGGAGTCGGCCTATAAGTTGACCCGCGAGCGACCCAGCCGACGCGGCGAAAGTTAGCTCGCAAGCCGGTTCGCGGAATTCACCCTTGGCCCCTCCGGCCCGCGTTGAGACCAAGAGGCAGACGCCGTCATATAGCCGTTCTCGGACCAGTCGAGTCAGCAATAGTTCGTAACGTTGAATGTACGACGACCCGCGGAACTCCGGAAATACCGGAAAGTGAGGTGCGCGCGTCGCCTCGAATGAGCTGGTGCCGTGTAGGAATCTCACGAACTGCAGCTTCGAATTGTTCCATCGAAGGGGCGTGCTTGGCCAAACGCGGCAGGGCACGCTGAATGTCGTCCAGTCCGCAGAGTTCCCGGGGAACATACTCGCTAAGCGGGCTGGCCGTGGCCGTCGACATGATCGATCGCCGTCGTAGCAGGGGAATAACGTCCGCATTGTAACGGAACGCCTTTCCGAGAGCCAACGCCAGACACGTTTGTCCAATCGATCGATGCGACTGACTCGGCCCCCTATTCCGGCTTGGCGGCCGGCGCGGGGGCGGGCTTCTTCGACAGTGCGCCAAACAGTTTCACCAACGATGATTTGGTCGTCGCCTCTTCGGTCGGCTGCAATTCGTCGCCGTTGAGTTGCCCGGCCAACTGCACAATCGCCTGCGTGACCTTGGCCTTGGGGGCCTGTTCCACCAGCGGCACGCCGTTGTTGCGGACGCTGATCATCGTGCGATAGTCGTTGGGAATCTGGCAGAAGATCTTGCGGCCGATCGTGTCCTCGGCCTTCTTCAGGCTGATTTGCGCGTCCTCGATGGCTTGCCGATTGGTGATCACCTTGACCTTGTCGGCCACGCCTTCCATCTCATTGAACGACATCATCAGCCGCACCACGTTCCGCAGACACGGCAGGTCCAACTGCGTGATCATCAGCACATGGTCGGCCATCTCCAAAGCCACACGATCCAACCGCGTATAGCTCTTCGATAGGTCGATCACCAGGTGCGTAAACGTGGCCTTCAGCAGGCCGATGACGCGCTGCAGGTCCTCGGTCGATATGTGCATCGCGTCGTCCATGTGCACTGGACGCGGCAACAGATACAGTCCCGAAGAATGTTTGGTCAGCGACCGCTTGAGAAGCGTGAAGTCGAGCCGCGTGATGTTCTGCGCGACGTCGACCAGCGTGTAGTCGGGAATCGTGTCCAAGAACACGTCGGCGTCGCCCAACGCCAGGTCCAAGTCGACCAGCGCCACGCTCTTCATCGGGTCCTTGGCCCAGGCACTGGCCAGATTGACGCTCAGACTGGTGGTTCCCACGCCCCCGGTGGCCCCGGCCACGGCTACTACGGTGCAGCCGCGCCCACGGCCGTCGCGGCCGCCAAACTTCTGTTGGCCAATCCTATCGAGCGCGGCCACCAGGTCTTCCAGGCTCAGTGGATAGGTCAAGAACTCCTTGGCGCCGGCCCGCATCGAACGCAGGATCAACTGCCCGTCGGTCGACGAACTGGCGACCAACACAATCGTGTTGGGCGACTGCTGAGTGATGCTGGCGACCAACTCGAGCGCCTTGTCCGGGTCGCTGTCGAGTGCCACGAAACCAATGTCGGGCTGCGTCTGTGAAATGACGTCGCCGAAGAACTCGTACCGCGACGCCTCGGCCTCCAGCCAGATCGAGTCCATGCCCAACAGCATCGACTTGAGCGCAGCTCGAGTCTTGTCGTTGGGATCGACGATCGCCAGTCGGAGCACGCTTGACATGGGGCCAGTCTATTTGGCTAACGGCACTCGCAGCGGCCCGTTGGGCCGATGAAGAAAGAACCGACAACGATTCACTGGGGAAATCAACGCTCCCCCAGGTTTCTATAGGTTATTTCTGCGTGTCGTAGCCGGTCCCGCCCATCAGTCTCGGCGGATTAGCGGTTGACCGTCCGGCCGGAGTGCGGGGACGGGCTGTCGTGCGGGCGACCGGTGATGAAGGATTTGACGATTGCGCCACCGGCGGAGCGCCCAAACGGGCCCGGCTGGCGGCTGGATCGGGCGCAGGCAGCATTTCCCCTTCCACAGGCCCCCCCTGCATACCTTGTCCCCCTGCGGGCCCCTGGGCCCCCGGGAACACCGGCTGCTCGTCCAGCGGGCAGTCGCCGTTCTGGCAATCGAACCGCGGCGGGCAGCGGTAGCAGTCCCAGCTCGAATCGTCCACTTGCGCTCGACAGTTGTCGCCGCGCATTTGCCCCGGGACTTCGATGTGCCCCTTGATATAGAGTTGACTGTCGGTCGGCGAGCCTGAGTTCATGCCGGGACCGCCAGGCGGCACTTCGTGACAATCCATCCCGTCAACTAGTTGAGGCGTGCAGAGAATCAATAGCTCAACTTCGTTCTGTTGCTCGCGCGTGCTGCGAAACATAGCGCCAACCAGGGGCAAGTCGCTCACCCAAGGGAGTCCACGGACGCGCGACTCGATCCGCGTTTGCACCAATCCGGCCAGTGCCAGCGTCTGTCCGGCGTTGACTTCGACGGCCGTGTCGACGGTGCGGACCTTAAAACCGGGGATGCCGTTGACGTTGACCGAGGGGTCGATTTCGCTGACCCGCGGACGAACCTCGAGGCGAATGCGGCCGCTGCCCAGCACGATGGGCACGAAGTCGACCTGCGTACCATAGGGTCGGAAGACGACCGTGGCAGCGCCCAGGCCGGACGCCGGCACGGGCACTTCGCCGCCAACGTTGAAGTACGCCGGCCGACCGCTGACGGTGGTCAAGGTTGGCTCCGACAACAGCTTGGCCAAGTCGCGCTGCTGGAGCATTTGCATGAAATGAAAGAACGAATTGCCGCCGTTGACCACGCTGTAGCTAAACGTGCCGGCTGTGCCGAACGTGGAGTTGGCCACGCCGCCTACTGCGCCGCCTGCGCCGAACCCGGTGGTGCCGTCTACGGCGCCGAGCAGTCCGCTGACGCCGCTGGCCACCAAGTCGTTTCCATTGAGATTAGCCCAGTCCATCCCCACCGAGCGGAGCTTGGTGCGCGAGACTTCCATGGCCTTGCAGTGCAATAGCACTTGCTGCACGCCGCCGACCGAAATGTTGTTGATCACCTTGGGGTGAAAGTCCTGCGCGATCTCGATGATCCGGCGGACTTCGTTGGCGTCGTCGACTCGGCCGCGAATCACCACGCTGCTGGTGAGCACGGTGACCCGAAGCGTGGCGTTGGGAAACTGCTGTTGCAGAATGAATTCCAACTCGCGGGCATCGGGAACCACGTGGACGTCGACTGTGTGCAGGTCGCCGTCTTCGGTCCACAGGTTGACCTGCGTGACGCCCGGCTTCTTGGGATGAATCTGCACCTGGGTGGGCGAGACCGCGGTGAGCTCCAGAATCTCTGGGTTGTTGACCTGTGCGGTGGGAATCGGCGATTCCAACGAAAGCACCTTGCTTTCGTTGACCATGAGCTGCAATTGCTCATTGGAAGATTGCACGTTGAACACGAAGGCCTGGGACGGGCTGCGCTGGACACGCTGCGCAATTTCGGCGACGGCCTGATCCTGTTCCGCCGCGCACACGCACGGCGCAAAGCGGACGCAGAACGTGAGACTCAGCCATGCGATGGCGCCCAGGCGCCGGCAGATTTGCCTAAACATCCGTGTTATTCCTTGCCTATCCGTAGGGGTCGGTGTATCGATCTGCGGCCGTTCCATGCCGCGCGGGCCGGCGGAGGCGGGAACCCTCGTCGTGCCCCGCGGCGCGAGGCGAGCCGTCGTGGCCTGCCGCCGTGCCGCGTAGTTGCTAATTGTGCTGCATCTTGATTTGCGGGGCGGCGGTCGGCCGCGCCGCGGAGGCGCCTGCTTTCGATTAACGGAAAATTAAGCTGGGCATTCGCACCGTCCGTTTGTCGGCGGCGGTGGGAGTGATGGTTTGGGGGCGCGTCGTCCGGGCCGACTCGTTGTCCGACCGCGCCGGCACCTTCTTGGGCCTCGCACGCAAGTCGTCGTCCTCGATTTCAGCGTCGTCAGCGTCGTCGAACTCGAGTTGCGGTTTGGGTTCGAAAAACGTCGGCGCCGGCCCCGTGGTCGGCTTGCCGTCGACAAATTCGACCTCTCGCAACTGGCGACCCTCGATCACCACCATTTTGAAATTGGGCGTCGCG
>CAYWTU010000062.1:4914-11031 GCA_964461275.1 uncultured Pirellulales bacterium
CTCGAGTACAGCGGCCTGAGGGCTCCCGTAACGGCGGTGGCGTTCTGGGGGGGAGGCGGCGGAGGAGGCGGCGGAGGCGGCGGGGAGGGGGGGGGGGGGCCGGGCCGCCGCCACCCGGGGCGCCGCCGCGGCCTGTTGCTGCAACAGGTCGACCAGCGGGTTGGGGCCTGCGTTGGCCGGGTCGCCGAGTTGCTCCTTGCCGCGGTCGGCAATGTCGGTTCCGCTGAGCAACTCGTTGGCTTTGGCGCCGCTGGTTTCGGCCTCGCCGATGTCTTCTCGGCTGCGCAGGACCAGGCGGATTTCGCCCATGGATGTGGCTAGGGTCACCGTCTCGGCCTGCTCAGGCGTCACCAGCACCGAGATTGTTCGGGCGGCGACCCCTTTGTCCGGGGCATCATTGCCCTGGCCGGCGTAAATCTCGTTGACGGCAAACACGCGGATGTCTTGAAGGATCGTGCGGGTGGTGGTTTCCTTGATCCCGCGCGACGGGTTTTCTTGCAAATAAATCAGCATGTCAACGCGGTCGTCGGGCCGAATCAAGCTGCTCCCCCCGCTGACGTCGTCAACGCGGACGGCCACCACTCGGTAGCCCTTAGGAATCACGGCGCTGGCGCTGGCCCCGGCGCCTTCGCTGAGCAGTTTGACTTCCAGAATGGGTTCGCCCGAGTAAATGCGCGTGCGCGTGCGGCGATTCTCGGCCTTGGTCGGGTCGTTCATCGACCCCTGCGGAACTTTGTCCACGGGCCACTCTTCCAGCTTCACCAATTGCGGCGTCACGACCTCGCCCGACTCGATGTCGGCCATGGCCACCAAGATGGCCTTGGTCTCGCCCGTGGGCACGGGCGCCTCGGCGCGGCGCTTGGCCAGCACCTGATTGATGCCCACGGATGCAACCAGGCCGCAGCCCAGGGCGAGGACGAGCAAGATGATCGGCTTTGGACGCATGGATTTCCCTTGGCGGTCCCACGGACGCTGCGACGCCTGCGCGTCGTTTGCGATTCGTCCGGGCGGCGCTAGTTGGCCGTTTCTCTTCGCATGGTGGACGTGGCACGTAGTGTCCGCCCGCCTACAAACATTGGCGTGGGAAGCCAGCTAACTTGATTGAATGGAACGGACACGGTAACGCTGACAGTTTGGCCAAATCCGGCAGAATTGGGCGGATCCGGCGATACCGTTACCGTCGTCCCGTCAATCGATCCCCCCGACAAATAATTTGTGACGGCGGCGGTGACATTGGCGGTCGTCGCTGTGTCCAGCACGGCCTGCCGAGCACCTTCGCGGGAGGCGTTGGTCAGCGCCTGTTGCACCATGATCGCCCGGCCGAATTCGATGATGCCCAAAATGAGCAAGAACAAGACCGGCGCGACCACAGCGAACTCCACCGCCGTGGCCCCCCGTCGTTGTCTTCGGCACGACCGGCAAGTCTTCTCCAACTTCAAACCGCCGACTGGGCCAACTGTTCGCTTGGCGTCCCCTGTTCGGGTCAACACGGCGAGGCAAGCGGCGCAAACGCGGCGGTTTGAGTGGTTCATATCAGCATCCCCGTCCAAGCGAAGTAAGCGATCGTGCCGATCGCGATCGGAATCCCGTAAGGCAACAGCAGCATCGCGGGCTTGCGCTGTGCGGCAATTTCAGACAACTGGTTGGGATCGCGGATCGTGAGAATTTCACCCACGATCATCATGAATTGATCGTGGTGCTTGCGCCACGCCTTTCGGTGCACCACCATGCCCACGGCCAAAACGGCGCCCACGATGGCCGAGACGCAGAAGGCATAGAACGTGACCGTGCCCCAGACCCAAGCCCCAACGCCCGCCAACAGCTTGACGTCGCCCGCGCCCATTCCGCCGATGGCGTAAGCGGGCAGCAACAGTCCCAACCCGACGGCGGTGCCCGCCAGGCTCCAACCCAGGCCTTCCCAGCCAAACGCGGCCGTGCTCCAAACCCAGCCGCTGAGGATCATCGGGAACGTGATCTTGTTGGGCACCTTAAGTTTCCGGCCGTCGATCACCGCGGCCACGATGAGCGTGACGGTGACCAGCCACACGTGCCAGTTCTTAATGAGCGATTCGGTCAGTAGTTGAAAGTCGGACATGATGTTCCTCGCATGTGTCGTCGGGCCCCAAACGATTCGTGCCCGGGGCGCCCCACGCGCCTACCGGACCGTCGAAGGCCCGTTGAAGTTGAAGTTGTGGACGGCTGTGAGCAGGGGTCCGTCGGGATTAACCGCGGCATGTCACCAGGTAACCGACCGCTGTCATGACCACCGTGAAACCATAGAACAACAGTTGCACGGCGCCGGCGGTCCAATCGCTGGTTAAGAGCGGGTACATGGTGATATCCTGCGGCGGGTGAGGGTTCGGCGCGCGAAAAGGCCGCGCAACAGGCGAGTCCTCTGCATCAAGGCTAGGTCAGGATTTCGGCGCGCGCCGGGGCGTTTTTCGCTTTCGTTAGGACGGCGCATGAAGAAGCCCTCGCGGCCGACGTGCGGCCGCGAGGGCGTAAAGTACACAACTCCTACCGGCGACGACCGTGGCCGCCTCGGCGAGCCCCTGCAAGCTTTCGATTAGCTGCTGGCGCTGGCGATCGACAGCGAGCTCGCCGTCCGGCTGAACGCGGCATTGGCGTTCGAACCGATGCGGCTGATCGAGGCCAAGCAGACGATGATGATCAACGCCAGCATGACCGCGTATTCGACCGCCGTCGGGCCATCTTCGCTGGCCAAAAATCGACAAACTTTCTGAGCAAACAAGTTCATACAATGTCCCCTATCAAGCTGCGTGTCGGCGCCGCCGTCGGCCGAGGCCGAAAGCTACGCCTATGCGACGGGGCAGGTCGTGGGGACCTGCCCCGCCGTGACACATGATTTAGCTGCTCGCGCTGGCGATGGACAACGAGCTAGCCGTCCGGCTGAACGCGGCGTTGGCGTTCGAGCCGATATTGCTAATCGCCGTCAAGCAGACGATGATAATCAGGGCCAGCATCACGGCGTATTCAACCGCGGTGGGGCCATCTTCCGACGCGAGGAAACGGTGCACTTTCTGAGCGAGCAAATTCATGATTTTCCTCCAGACGGGTTTAGCGACCGGCCGCACGCGGCGGGCGCGGCGCTAGACCACGGACAGGTTTGACATGGGCTGTGAAAGCCGCGACGTTGACGCGCTCGTCGACGTTGGCCTGCCTCGCACCTTCACAACCCGGTTTAATAGTCGCGCCTCTCCTCTTCGTTCCCGAACCCGCCTCCAACGCCGCTCGCAAGCAAGCGGCGTCGTTGGCGATGGCTTGCTGCCCGCCTCGCGGCAAGGCAACCAACACCCTTTCGGCAGCCCGGCTGCCGTTCGCCGTAGCGACCGGCCCGCAGCTTTGCGCCCCGGCCTTGCGACCGGTTTGCCCTTGTCGAGGATGAAAGGCGACAGGCCTTTCTTGGGACGACGATCGCTCTACGCCTGGTCGCCCGTAATGCGAGCGCTCAGAAGAGTGTGATGTCGTCCGGCGACCCGCCTTGCGGCGCTCCGCCGATGCCGTTCGCCGAAGCTCCCGTCATCAAGTGAAACCTAGTTCGATTCCCCGGACAGTCAAACGCCGGAGTTTAGAAATTCCGCAAGAATTCTGATCATGCTGCCGGGCGGCTGCGCGCCGAAAAGTCGCGCTTGCCGAAACTCCACGACGATGCCAAATCGCAACGTCCTTGGGCTCGAAGTTTCAGTGTTCGGCCGCATCCGCTGCGTCGCCGCGGCGCGCTCGCAACGGACGTATCAACGAAGCCGCCGACCGGCCGGAGAAGTCGGCGAACGTTTGCTCGTCCACCGCGAGCCCAGCGTTCAATAGTTTTTGGCGAACTTCGACCGCGGCCGGCTCGTCGGCCAGCGCCACCCACCTTTTGGTCAATAAATCGTCCGCCTCCGCTGGCTCACCCGTCGGTAACTGCCGATAGTCCGCCACCGTCACGCCGGCACAGTCCGCGGACCGATAACGGGCCGGCCAGTAGGTCCACCACTGGCTGGTTACAAGCTCGATGGGGTTCTCCGCTGAAGCGTCCGCGAGGGCGGCGCGGATCGCGGCCAGCTTGGGCTCTTCCTCTCCGCAGCGAAACGTGGCGTGACTATGACCCCCCGTCGTTGACAGAAATCGATAGTAGGTCGACAGGCAGTCAAGCTCCAAGGTCAGGCACAACATCAATAGCGCCAGCCAGCCCCCGATCAATCCCCGGCGGCTGTGCCCGGCACAGTTCGCCAAGACCAACGATGCCCAGATCGTTGTCGGCGCCACCAGGCACAACCCGTATCGCTCCCAGTGCGGCTCGATCGACTCCGGCCCCGCCACGAAGAAGAACCCCCACAGCGTCAGCCCCAAACCCCAGGAGACGATGCGTAGATTCTCTTTGGCGCTGCCGTGGCCGCGACACGTTCGCTTGCATACAACTTGGAGCCCCAGAAACACTCCTGCCGCTGCGATGTCGGTGACGTGCCAGTCGGACAACGTGTTGGTTGCCTGGGCATCCGTCGGCACACGCGAGCCTGCCACGTAGCGATAGACCGACAGTCCGCTGAACAGACGCAGTGCGTTGCGGCCGAACAAAACATATTGATCGGCAGCGACGCCGCGGGCGGCGGCGTTGGCGGCCAAACTCGAAAGTCGGGGCGAAAGCGCCAGCGAACACGCGACGATCGCCACACACGTTGCCGCCGCGAGCACCAACCGACGCTTGCAATGAAGCCAGTCGGACCACGCTTGACGATAGCGCCAAGCGGAGGCCACCACCGGCATCGGCAACGCGAAAACATTGGTCGGGTGAACCCAACACGCTGCGACCATTGCAGCGCCGGTCGCCAGCCAACATCGGCCTGCACGGCGCGGTGCCCGAACGGCCAGCAGCGATAGGTGCGTCACCAGCACCACCGCCAAAACCGATTGGCACGCGTCCCAGGCGAACCGGCTATACACAACGTTCACCGGCAGCGCCGCCAACAGCAGCGTGGAAAACCACGCCCCAGGCGTCCCCAGCGTGCGGCGCGCCAACCAGAAATTCAGCAGCACCGCCAGCAGCCCCGAGGCCACGGCCGCCGATCGCAGCAGCGCAACCGACCGCGGCGCCAAGGCGTGCAGCGCGACCTGCGGCCCTAGAAACAGCAAATTGACGGGGTTTCCCGTCGGCGTTCGCCAGGGGACGTCGCGGCCTGCCAAGAAATCCACGGCCCAGACGCCGTACCAGGCCTCATCGCCATTGATTCCCGGCAGGTGTTCCAGGTTCGCGATTCGCAAGGCGACGCCACCCGCCAGAATTAGGGCCACGGCGACCATGGCCGCGGAGCGCAGCCCAAGACGGACCATGGCGCGGTCGAACGACCACGCAATCGGCGGTCCGGCGGCGACGGAAGAGGCGGCTGGGGGCATGGGCGGGGCTGGCAACCAGCAAGGCAAGGCAACGGCTTGGCGGGATATCTGATATTTACGTCATCGCAGTCCTCACAACCGAGCGTCGCGAGAAACGCCCTTTCCTTGCCCGCGGGCCGCCTATCGGCGTATGCTTCAGATACCCCAACCGGTGCAACTTTCGCTATCGCTCGTGTCACTGCAATGGGTGCGACTCGATCGAACGCGGCGTCCGAAACAATCGCAATTTTCGACAACATCGGCGTGGGTGTCCGCCGATAACTGCGGCGAATGTATCTCAAGCGACTGTATCCCTGACGGCTGTGTACGGCGCTAACCATGGATGGGTTAACCGCGATCCTCGATCATCTGGCCGGTGAACCGGCCTGGGGCTACCGTGCGCCAGGGTCACCTGCCACTGAGCCGACCGCCTATGCCGCACTGGCGTTGGTCAGCCACGGGCGGGCCGCGGCGGCCGAGCCGTCGCTCGACTGGCTGGCTGCCTTGCAAGTCGAATCTGGCAGCCTGGGAGTCAGCGCTGCTGAAGCGGCGCCGTGGTGGCCGACGGCGTTGGCCACACTGGCCTGGGTTGCCCACGAGCGGGCCCTGGGGAGTCAGCCGGGCAAATTTCGCCCACAAATCGACAAGGCCAGTCATTGGTCACGGATCCACAAGGGCAAACCGACTCCCCCCAGCGATCAAATGGGACACAACACACTGCTCATCGGTTGGCCCTGGGTCGAG